>JAISHB010000059.1 GCA_031262785.1 Prevotellaceae bacterium | reverse complement strand
ACAACAAAAGTAAGACTTTAACCACGGCAACAAAACCTGCTCACTCATATAAGCAGATAAAGACACCGCAAACTTAAGGTTTCGCCGGCGGTTACTGATGATTCAACCCCTTCGGGGTTCGGAGGCGTTTCTGATACACCCTCAACGAGGCCGGACAGACCGGCTGCCCGAGCAGCAACTTAGCGATACGTCCGAATCTCCAGCTCTCCGCGCAAAGCACCCAGCGCATTGAGCGCCAAGGCCTCCAACTCGTCTTCACCCGGGTAGACATAGACGGGAGCCAGGAAAGAAATGCGCCTTTGGAGGCGCTCTATTACGTAGGAGGAGTGTGCAATGCCGCCGGTAAGCAAGATGGCGTCGATTTTCCCGTAGAGTACCACCGCAGCAGCGCCGATGCTCTTGGCCACCTGGTAGATCATGGCCTCTAACACGCGGGCGGCGTGTGCATCGCCCCCGGCAATGCGGCTTTCAATCTCCAGCAGGTTGTTGGTGCCCAAGTGTGCAATCAATCCGCCCTTGCCGTAGATGAGTTTCTTCACCTCCGAGATGCTGTATTGGCCGGAAAAGCAACAATCAATCAAATCTCCCATGGGAAGATTGCCCGACCGCTCGGGCGAGAAGGGTCCTTCGCCGTCGAGCGCGTTGTTTACGTCGATGGCGCGCCCTTTTTGGTGGACAGCCGTGGAGATGCCCCCGCCCAAGTGGCAAATCAGCAGGTCTAACTCTTCGTAACGCACCGGTTTGTCGGGACAAAGGGCGGTTTGTTCGGCGGCAAAGCGGCGGGCAATGGCGCGTTGGTTCAAGGCATGCCAGATGGTGATGCGCGGCATCTGCGGCGAACCGGTGATGCGTGCCACCTCGTCCAGTTCGTCCACCACTCCGGGGTCGGCAATGAACGAACGGCACGCGGGCAACATCGCAGCCAGCTCGTAGGCAATCAGACAGCCTAAGTTGCAGGCGTGCAGGCGCATGGCGTGCGAGGCATCGCGGCGCATCACTTCGTTCACTTCGTAAACTCCGGCGGGAATGGGTTTGAGCAAGCCGCCCCGGCCAATGATGGCATCGAACCGGAAGGGAATCTGGTTGGATGCCAGCTCGTCGAGCACCAATTGCTTGCGGAACTCGAACTGATCGGTCACTTGTGCGAACTTCGAAAGCTCTTCGACCGAGTGTCGGATGGTTCGCACCAGCAGCGGCTGGTCGTTGTCGTAAACTGCAATCTTGGTGGAGGTGGAACCCGGGTTAATAGCCAGTATTTTCATGGAATCAGCAGTGTTAAGAGGATGAATCAGGTTGGTAGTATCACTTAGTATTTCTTCGCGGTCAAACAAGCCATGGCAATGCTGTAGTATTTCGACAATCCCGAATCGCTTCGCGAGGGAAGCACCACCGGACAGAGCGGCCCTTGCAGCAATCCGGCCATCTCGCCGCGTGCAAAGAGCGAGACCGACTTATAAAAGGTGTTTCCCGACTCGATGTTGGGGAAGATGAGCACGTCGGCATCTCCGTTGATGGGCGAGACGATGCCTTTGATGTTGCCGCTCTCCTGTTCGCACGAGGTGCGGACGTCTAACGGACCGTCGATGATGACGTTGCCGAACTCGCCGGCTTCGGCCAGCTCCACAATGTTCACGTAGTCGAGTGAGTGGGGGAATTTGGGACTTACTTTCTCGGTGCAATGCGTCAAAGCGATGCGGGGCTGCTCAATGCCGAAGTGCCGGCAGGCATGAATGGCATACCAAATCATCTCGATACGCTGTTGGAGCGTCGGACGGGGAATAACCGCCGCGTCGGAGAAGAAAAGGAGCTTGTGATAGGTGGGAATTTCCATCACGGCCAGGTGGGTGAGCACCTTTCCTTTGGGAAGCAACCCTTTTTCTTTGTCCAAGATGGCATGTAAGAGGTTGTCGGTGTTGATAATGCCCTTCATCAGGATGTCGGCATCGCCCTCTCGGGCAATGCGCACCGCTTCACGGGCGGCTTCGTCGGGGTCTTCGAGGTGGATCATCTCTACATGGCCGGGATGTTGCCGCAGTGCCGGGTATTTCTCCAAGATGGCGGAGTCTCCAATCATCAAAAAGTCGGCAATGCCCTCTTCCAGTGCTCGTGTAACGGCGTATTCGGTGTGCGAATCGTTGGCACACACCACAGCAATGCGCTTGCGGCTGTGGAGTGATTTCAAATGGGAAGTAAGTTGCGCAAAATCGCGTATAGGTTCCATAGTGTTATATTATTCGGCAAATATCCGAATTAAAGTTGGAACATCAGGCAAGTTTGCACTAAAAAAATCGGTGTATTGGTGACATTTTGATAGTTCAGCGCGCCGGTTGGTCGGTGTAGAATTGGATGATTCGGCGCAAAGCACGTTGACACACCGGGCAAAAAGAGGGATATTCGTTGGTGCGCATGCGGCAATCGTCTGCCGGACGGTAGATTCCCTTCGAAGCATAGCCTCCCCCCTGGTAAACACCCACGGGGTAACGCCCGCATTCGCTACCCGGGGTGGGGACCGGCGTTCCTTCCTCCAACATATCTTGCCACTTCGAGGCGAAGTCCGTGCGGGTGGTGATGTTTGGTTCCCACGGCTTCACATCAAGCGGATAGGTGTCCGAGAGCACATCTTCCGGGTAGAAATATTCGTCGGCCAGTCCCCCGAAGCTGTGTCCGAACTCGTGTACCACCACCGGACGGAACAAAGCATGATGTGCCGTGGTCAGGGTGTAGGCGTTATAGATTCCGCCGCCTCCATATTCGTCGGTGTTGGCCAATATAATAATGTGTTCGTAGGGAATTCCGGCCAGGGCATCGTGTACGGCCTTCAAGCGGGCGGTGGTCAGGTAGCGGTCGGAATAGAAGGTGCTGAAGTGCGATTCAAACGCCGTCTGTTTCCACTGCCCCAGGCGCGGGATGCTCACGCCGCCCTCTACCGAGGGCGAGAAGACGGCCACTACGTTGAAGCGCGCACGCAATTGCTTGAAGGGTTCGTGCCCGAACAGGCTGCCGCAGGCCGCTTCGGCATCTTGGTAGAACACGCCGGCCTGGCTGGGAGTATATCCTTCGGCCAAGATGGCCACATCGATGCAATCGCTGCTGTTTCCGCTTTGCAGAAGGTAGCGATGGGGCGTCACGTGCGTAAAACCTTTCCGATGGATGAGCACATCGGCCGGATCCACCCGATGCCTCATGCGCGCCCGCACCTGACGCCGGGACGAAAAGAGGGTAATCTCCACCTGCACCGGATGCAAGGGGAAAGGCAACAGAAAAGTGTTCTCAAAACTGCGCTGCGTGGTGCGCGCCTGGTCGGTTTCAAGCCACTCTTGAAAAAGCGAAGAGAACGAGGTGCGATAAATGACCTGTCCGGTGGCACAATCGGTCATCACCAGCTGACCGTTGCCTTGCAGCGGCAATTCATTCAAGTGATGCCGGCGGCCGGCCCACGAAGGGAGGCAAACAAGCTCATCCAACGAGATGGACTGACGGGAGGCATCGCCCGAGAAGCGGTAATCCACCCGCAGGGTGCGATCGGTGAAAAAATCGGGAAACGATTGGGCTGCAGCGATGCTTGTAGCAAGCAATATACAGGCAAAAAGGAGCTGTTTTCTCATAATCTATTCTTTTTTGGCTTCGCAAAGATACCATTTATTCCTATTTCGCCCCGAAAAGTAACAGTTGAGCGTGGGGGTATGCACAAAATTCGTAACTTTGTCGTCCTTTCATTCAAGAAACCCACCATGAACCCATATCCATTAGACGACTTAGACGGACAAATCATGCGCATGATTGCCGACAACGCCCGCATCCCTTTTTTGGAAGTGGCACGTGCTTGTAACGTGTCGGGCGCAGCCATTCACCAACGCATTCAGAAGCTAACCTCGGCCGGTGTATTAAAAGGAACGGAATATGTCATCGACCCCGAGCGTATCGGCTATGAAACATGTGCCTATATCGGGATTTATTTGAAGGATCCTTCGTCGTTCGAACAAGTCACCAAGGCGTTAGAGGAGATTCCCGAAGTGGTAGAGTGTCATTTCACCACCGGCAAGTATGATATGTTCATCAAACTCTACGCCCGCAACAATCATCACCTGCTAAGCATCATCCACAACCAACTCCAGCCGTTGGGACTCTCCCGCACCGAAACATTGATTTCGTTCAACGAAGCCATCCGGCGTCAAGTGCCCGTTCAGCTTCCCGGCGAGCAGGACGAATAGCTTGCCGGATCCTCCGGCTTACTCACCAGTGGGTGTAGGTCACAAAACTATAGGCGTAGGGATGCCTGTCGTCGGCGGGATGGTCTTCCCGGCTCTCTTCACTCCACTCCATCAGGTCGATGATGGGAAACCACGCATCGGCTTCCGGTGCCTCGGCATCAATTTCGGTCAGTTCGATGTAGTCGGCAAGCTCCATAGCTTGCTCGTACACACTTTCCCCACCGATGATATAGACCTGTTCATCCGAATCACAACTTGCCAGCGCCGCATCGAGCGACGAATAACATTCGGCACCGGCATAGTGGGCGTCGGCACGCGAAGTAAGCACCACGTTACGTCGATTGGGCAGCGCCCCGTTCGGAAATGATTCGAAGGTACGGCGTCCCATCACAATGGTGTGTCCGGTGGTGAGTGCTTTAAAGCGTTTCAAATCATCGGGCAACCAAAAAAGTAGCTTTCCTTCGTAGCCGATGGCATTACAGCGGTCAATAGCCGCAATTAGCGTGAGTGTCATACGGCCACTTTTCCCGCAATGTGCGGATAGGGATTGTAATGAACCAGCTCGAAATCTTCAAAGCGGAAATCGAACAAACTTTTCACCTGGGGATTGAGGCGCATTTGCGGGAGCGGACGCGGCGTGCGGGTGAGTTGGAGCTTCACCTGCTCGAGGTGATTCAGATAGATGTGTGCATCGCCCAACGTGTGAATGAAATCGCCCGCCTGCAAGCCGGTAACTTGTGCCGTCATCTGCAAGAGCAGCGCATAAGAGGCGATATTAAAAGGAACACCCAGAAAAATATCCGCACTGCGCTGATAAAGCTGCAAACTGAGCCGCCCGTCGGCCACATAAAACTGAAAGAATGCGTGACACGGAGGCAAGTGCATGTTTTTGAGATCGCCCACATTCCATGCGCTGACAATAATACGACGCGAATCGGGCTGATGACGGATGGCATCGACCGCTTCACTGATTTGATCGATGAATCCTCCGTTGTAATCCGGCCACGAGCGCCATTGGTAGCCGTAGATAGGCCCGAGATTACCCTGATCGTCTGCCCATTCGTTCCAAATACGCACGTCGTGTTCTTGCAGGTAACGTACATTGGTGCTGCCCGATAAAAACCAGAGCAATTCGTAGATAATCGACTTCAAATGAAGCTTCTTGGTGGTCAAACAGGGAAAGCCCTCGTCCATCGGGAAGCGCATTTGATGTCCGAAGAGGCTGATCGTTCCGGTTCCTGTTCGGTCTTCTTTGCGCGTGCCTTCGTTCAGCACGCGTTCAAGGAGGTCTACATATTGTTTCATGAGTGGGATTGTTCGTAATGCCTGCAAAGGTACATAAAGCCCCGTTCTTTTGCAAAAGATGCGAAAAGAGAGTACTTTTGCCGGCAATCCCACAGAACCCATAATCAAAACTCAGGATGTTATTCTCAGAAGATAAGATGCAGGAAACTCGTCACAAAGGACGGATCGAAGTAATATGCGGCTCCATGTTTTCGGGCAAGACCGAAGAGCTGATTCGCCGGCTCAAACGAGCTAAATTTGCCCGTCAGCGGGTAGAAATTTTCAAGCCGGCTATTGACGTGCGTTATTCACAGATTGAAGTGGTCTCGCACGACAGTCACGCCATTGCGTCTACGCCCGTGGACACCTCGGCAAGCATCCTGCTTTTCACTTCGGAAATAGAGGTGGTGGGCATTGACGAGGCGCAATTCTTCGACGACGGATTGGTGGAGGTGTGCAATCAATTGGCCGACGACGGCGTGCGGGTGATTGTGGCCGGATTAGACATGGATTTCCGCGGGCGCCCGTTTGGCCCGATGCCCGCCCTGTGTGCCATCGCCGACGAGGTATCCAAAGTGCACGCCATCTGCGTGAAATGCGGACAATTAGCTTCGTTTTCGCACCGCACCGTGCAAAACGACAAACAAGTGTTGCTCGGAGAGACCGCCGAATACGAGCCACTCTGTCGCGATTGCTATCGGGAAGCCACCCGCGAATAGAAAACTTTTTTGGTATGTTTTCTTGCACTTTTAATAAAAGTGCCTATCTTTGCACCCGCTTAACAGCAATAAGGTTTAGATTCGCTAGCTCAGTTGGTAGAGCACAACACTTTTAATGTTGGGGTCTTGGGTTCGAGCCCCAAGCGGATCACGAAAGAAACATCAAAAGTCGGTCGGAATCCTCGGTCACCTGAAAAAGGCGGTCGGGGATTTTTATTTGTATTTTCCCGTCTGCCCCTACATACAAACCGCAAAACACCTTGTGAAGCCCCTGCAAAACGATTTGCAAGGATTTCATAGCCTTTAAGACAACTCGTTTTGTGAGACTCCCGTTACTTTTCATTCCCATTTGAATCGTTCTCAAACGCTGTTTAAATCCCCATAGAATAACTCCTTCGTACAGTTTCAGGACGCAACCTTGGACGCAAGTCGTTCCTGAGCAATGGTGATGCATTGCGCCCTGAGTTCAATGAATCATTCATTTTCGAAGAAACAAGAACGAGGCTTTTTCGGGCTACTAAAAATGAGATGTTAAAGGACGACGGACTTCTCTTAACACTTAAAAAATTTTGGAGCAAGAAGTCCGACTTCTCGGGCTAAAAAAAATGAAGTGTTAAAGGAAGACGGACTTCTCTTAACACTTGAAAAATTTTGGAGCAAGAAGTCCGACTTCTCGGGCTAACGGAAATGAGATACCAAAGGAGGGCAAGCATCCTTTGCGGTATGGAATCAGAAACAGTAGCGTTGTTAGCCGGCAGGCAATCTAATCGTGCAATTCACGTATCAGCATCCCCGCCACAAAATTCCTACCCGAAATAGCCTCAAATTCTGTCGCATCCCTATCGGATACGTCCTCTTCATTCGCCCCATAACGATTATCTTTTATTTTCTCTTTTATAGGTTTGATAATACCCACCCGTTGATAGGAAATTTGACCTTTTTCATTAAGAACCCGTTCCAACACCTCAAATCTTGAGTTTTCATTTACGTCTTCTTTCAATCCAACATCTGCTTTTAATGGAGAGGTGCTTATCAAGGGCGTTTTGATACGAAAATCGGCATGTAAATGTTGCAATATGGCTAAATTTTGGTCCATCGCACGGGTGGTAACTTCCACCAAAAGGGCTTCCGGTTCTTTGGAGGAAGTGAAATGTCTTTCGGAAGATTCACTTTGCGCTTTCCCCAAATAGACCATTTGAAAAAGCTCTTTCTCTGTTTTAAAAGAAGATGTTTTTGCTGTATCCATTGCGCCATCTTCCGTATAATAGTTGGTGTAGAATGTATTGGCAATATCATCATTCCACTCCAATCGAAAAAGATAGGTTACTATATTGACTTTGAATCCGCCAATGGCATGCATAGCATGCTCCATGTCACCTGCAACAAATTTTAGAAACCAATTTCTACTTCCCTTACTTATGTAATTGATATCATTCACAACTAAATAAGTATTGCTTATTAAGTTCTCACCGGCATCTTCCAATAGAGCCAATCCGCGTATACTTGCACGAGCCTCATTTATCTTATGTTGGGTTGCATTATAAAAACCGCGTTCTTTTATCAAATTCATATCAAAAGAACCTGTCTGTTTATTGCGATTAAACCATTTTGCAACCATCTTTTGTCCAAGATTGACTTGCTTGATAAAAGATGCTATATTGTGACTTTGATCTTCTTTCAATTCCGCGAATGAAACAACTTTCACACCAAGGTCGTGATTATTGAATCGTTGCGGAAAAGGGGTTTTTAAGAAGACGTTTTCAATGAGGTCATCAAACCGTTGATTCAAGTGCTTAATCATCATGACATGAATAGAACTGCGCTCATATTCAATTCCGTCCTCATTTTGCGCATTGCAAAACGAGGACGGAATAAGAAACAGACCGATCAGCAGGTCTTGTATTCTACACCTTTTTAGAAATCCCATTCTCCATCGGTTTTATAATGTACGCCGGTTGATTTCTGACTATTATCACCACCCTTGATACCAAGTTTGATTAATTGTTTCTTGACGCTCTTATAATAATTCAACTGGGAAAAAACATTGGATGCATCTTTAATCTTATAGCCGGACGGTATCACAAATTCATCATCTGACACACTGCGTGGGATTATTTTCGTCACATCCGCTTCCATATAATAACTGACTTCCCCTACACCCATGCCACTCACATGACCTCCATCATATTTCTGTATCCACTGCATGGCGATACCGGGAATCTGTAGTCCGTACAAGCTCCATGGATAACCTGCGGGCGCTTCTATGTCCGACACATACGCTTGGACGAAATATTTTTGTTTCAGAGTTCCGGCCGTGTAACTGATATCGCCTTCATATAGGGAACAAGTTTCATCTAAGACGACTTTTGTCTTATCCTTCTTAGCAAATGTATAGGAAAAAGGTTCACCTTTTGAACCATCTGGATAGGTGGGTGGCCAAGGCGCAAGTACAGCCATCATGGACATGAGTTTGGTAAAATCCATCCCTGTCTTGGTCATATCACAATAATGCACATACGCATTCCCGTTCTTCTCTTGTGCTTTGGTTAACTCTCTTTTGGAAGCAGGAAGTGCAATATCCGCATCAGCCAGGATATGACATTTTGTAGTCTCATCAATCAAATGCATTTTATTTCCTTTTAGAATCAGACGCACTTGATGAACTCCATCAAAATAGATGGAATTACCCATTTCTTTAATGTAGTCGGAACAATTCTCATACGTCTCATAAAGGATTTCTCCTTCAAAAGGCTTGCTTTCCTGCGCTCTTGCGATAAACGTTACGCAAAGAATCATCCCTAACGAATAAAAAAACTTCTTGTACATAAATGCTATCTTTAATGTGATGGATACGAATGGTCTTGCTTCACAAAGAACCCCGCTACTTAAGTTCGCGAATCAACATGCCGGGCAAGAAATCGCCGCCACTCACTTTTTTAAAGGTCGTGAAGCCCAAATTAGCTCCCTCCGCCCCTTCTTCGAGTGCCATGTAGCGATTATCCCATATCCGGCTGGCGACCGGCTTGATAATGCCCACGCGTTTGTAGGAACGCCGTCCTTGTTCATCTTCTTGTTGTTCCAACACCTCGAAACGCGACTGGTCGGTGACGCCCTCTTTCTTCCCCACATAAGCCGTCAGGGGAGAGACGCTGACTAACGGCGATTTCGTCTTAAAGAACTCGAACTCTTTCTGCAGGCTCGTGACATTTTCGTCCAACGCACGCTGACAGGCCTTGCGTACCATCAGCAAAGGCTCATCTTCGTTGATGCCGATGAACGATACATTGCTGCCGCTACTCTCCTGCTTGCCCACGTAGTTTAACTGATAGCCGCCGCGAGCTTCCATAAAGTTGGCGTGCTTAGTCTGGTCGGGCACGGCACTATACTGCGCGGTGTAGAAACTGTTGGCCGCCTCCTGGTTCCATGCCAGGCGGTAGAGGTAGGTGTTTATTTTCACCTTAAAGCCTTTGTACGACTCGGTCAGAGACCCCAGGTTGTCACCCAAATCCGTGAAGTCGGAATTGCCCGTCATCGCGCCGGCCAACATTCCTCCAATGCGCAGGATGCTTCCTAAGGCTTTGGAACCCTTTCCGCGGTCGATGTAGCGGATATCGTTTACCAGCACAAACGTATTTCCAATCAGCTCTTCGCCGGCATCGGCCAGCATGGCTTGTCCGCGCTGGGTCTGCGCGGCGATGGCTTTGTCAAATTCAGAGGCATTGTAGAGTCCCCGCTCCTTGACTAACTCCATATCACATTGCCCGGTAAAGGGATCGCGGTTAAACCACCGGGCTACCAATCGGCCGGCCACCTGATTGCCCGTTAAAAAGTCGTTGATCAGGAACTGGTCATCCTTCTTTATTTTATCCTGTATGGTTACCACCTTCACGCTCAAGTCGTGATCGTTGTATTTGTCCGGCACCGGCATCGCTAAGAAGGCGGTTTTAATCTCTTCGCCAAATTTTTGGTCGTCGTGATTGACCAGTACACTATATAATGAACTGCGGCGATAGTTGGCCGCCGGTTCTTCCTGAGCCTGCAGGCCAACGGCCGTCAAACTCAGAAGAACACTCCACAAGCTGGTTCTATAAAGTTGTTTCATAGGAGTAGAATGATTTTAATAATCCCAATCGGTATCGGGAATGATTGCGGTTAATGGATAGTTACGCTCATTGCGCGTCTGCAAGAGCAGGAAACGATGCGCCGCGGCCTTGTCGGTGACCCGTCCGCCGTTTTCTTGAATATAGCGGCAGACAGCCTCATACACCGACGAGGAAATCGGCAAGGGGAAGAGCACCACCCCTTCGGTCGAGACGACGGATACCTCTTGTGCCGGCGCACTCGCCGTAGCAACCGCGCCCGTGGCTATCCATTGCTTCATCAATTCCTCCTGGGAAACACTCGGGATCATTGTTTTGACCTCGGCCAGCATCTTTTTCGTCGCCTCGCTTAATTCAGGCGGCCGGGGCGATTGCAACGACGCTTGCGCCATGCCGCCGCGGTAGGGCGAAATCCAGGCGTACCCCGTTTCATTCACCTCTTTGGCTTGCAACAGGTCGTAGCTGTACCACAGCGTATCTTTTTTCACCCAGGTATGGGTGGGATTGGCCTTATCGGGAAGCCGGACGTCGGCATATTCAGAGGGAATCACCTGCTTGCCCGCAAGGTCGAACAATCCCCACGACACTCCGTCGTTCGTGGCCGCATAATAGCCGTTTTGCACACCCGAGAGGTCGGCATATTCAAAAGGAACGACGGTTTGTTGGTGTTGGTCAATGACGCCCCACTTGCCGTTCTGCTTACTGGCAATATAATCCCCACGGAAGCCCTCTTTAAATCCCTCAAAAGAGCCGAAAGGAACCGTCAGCCGTGCCTGTTGCACGTCCACCACGCCATACTTGCCCGCCTGGGCAACCACCATTTTCCCTTCTTTGCATGGAAGCACGGCGTCCAATCCTTCGAGGAGCACACGCCCCTCTTTATCGATCAGCGTGAAGGTCACCGGCCGGGCAGGCGAGGCGGTCTGTGCCGCGTTTTTCTCTTTTTTGGCAGACGGCTCTTCCGGAGTCTTGGAGATCAAGGCCACATTGCCGATGAAAGGCTGTCCGACAAAGCCGAGCGGAAGGAGCACCTCCTGGCCGCTCTTCAGGTTGCGGTAGCCCGAGAAGGTTTGGCGGTCTTTTCGTTTCTCGCCCACGGTTTTTTGAATCAATGCCATGTCCGAAGCGGGATAGGTGATGAAGTTGTAGATATTACACGGAATCAACTCCTTGCCGTCCGCACCGATCAGACCGGGGGCTAACGTAAACACCTTCTCGTTGAAGATTAGATAGCGGCAATCGCTCTTGGGCGCTTCCAGATAGGACATGCCGGAGAAGAACGTGGCATTGGCCAAATGAAACACCGTGTCGGTCTGTTCACCCAGCGTCTTATAGATAGGCTCCACCACCACTCCCTTGTCGAGGCTCACGATGCCATACTTCCCGCCCAGCACGCGGTCTTTCAATTGTCCCTTGGTCTGCAGCTTCCCTCCTTTGTTAATCCAGGCTTTGCCATATTGATTAAAAGGACTGATGGCGGCATATTCCACCGGCAAGAGTAAGCTACCCGTCTGTGAGATTAAGCCCTGTTTCTTGCCCATGGTAACTACCGCCACCCCACCACGGAAGGGTGCGATGCTGGTATACTTAACCGGCAAGACCAATTCTCCTTTGGTGTTGACCATGCCATATTTCTTGCCGGCACGTACCTTGGCTATTCCGTGACGAAACGATCCAATCTCGTCGTATTTCGGCGCCAGGACAAACTCGCCCGCTGCCGTCATCAGCCCGTACTTACTTCCTTTCTGTACCCGAGCCAACCCCTCTTGGAAGGGAAGTGCATCTTTGTATTGGCAAGGTATTACCACCGTGCCCTGTTCATCGGCATACCCATACCGATCTTTTTCGTCGGTGACGGGATGCAAAGTTTGCGCCCATAAGGCTGCGTGGCCGCACAACAAGAGAGCCACTCCTACCAATCTAAGTCTCATAACGCTATTTATTAAAGGTAAATGAATCGATTTATTCCCCGCCAATCAGCACGACGGCTTTTCCCAGCCCCCGCAAATCCACGCGGGCGGGAATCTGATGGTTGGTGCGAAGCATCTGCATGAGGCCTCGCGCCCACCGACGGGTGTCGAGCGACCGTCCGTTCGCTTCATAGAGCGGGATACGAATCTGCTCGAACAACAAGAAGTTTTCCGATCCCGACGAAAGATTGTAGCGGTGATTCACGGCATTGTCCGACACCCAGGTATCAATAATGTCGGTTAGTTCCTCGCCGCCGAATTCACTCAGAAGATTCAGCCCGGATTCGTTGTCCACCACACGAACCTCCAAGATTACTTCGCGGCCGTGGGTCATCATATCGTCGAAGTGTGCCTGCAGCCCGGCACAAAAATTGTCCATGTGCGCCACCACCGCCTCTTCGAGCAGCACCACGGTTTCGGCCGAGAACGAGGGCGACCCCGTTCCCTGCGCCCCGGCAATCTGCTTGTCGGTGTAGGCATCTTTGGCCGCCAACGAATAGGTAATGCTCCGTTTGGGACCCGTCTGGTTCACCTGCCAATTCAGTTCGATGAGGATGTCGGCGTTGGCGCCTCGTTTCAGCATGTCAAGCGGCGAGACGGCAAGCGAGGCTCCCGAAGGATCGGTCGTGGCCAGTTCCATCACGGCATTTGTTTCCAAATTGCGGAGCACGGCCGACAAGTCTTTGAGCGGAAAGCTGCGCTCACTCATGAGCAGATTGATTTTGGTAATCACATTGTAGCAATCCGAACTGCTTTGCAAGGCGCGTTTGTAGTTGGGCGTGTGCAGCACGGCTCCCTCGCTCTCGAACGGGTCGGTACAGCCGTTTTGCATACACCAGTTGTCCGAAGGGATGACCATCAGCGTGGGTTTCTTGGCTTGGGCAAACAACATCGTGGTTGCCACTAAGCAAACGAAGGTGAGTGTAGTACGTTTCATGATTTAAAATCCGGAATTTAAACTTCGTATCACCCCGCCCTCTTCCAATTTCTTGCGCAGGGCATCTTTAGAAACGGCCACGACGGCTGCCATTCGAAAAGCTTTCTTTCCCATCTTCACCCGTTCGGCCGTCGGGTTGACCACCCGGGCATAGGCCGCATAATCTCCGTTTTGAAAGAACGCCCGATAGAATTCGGCATACTGCGCTTCCGTTTCCGGTGCCGCCATCGGCTTTTGGGCGGGCATGCCCGGCCCGGTAAATCCGCGAAAGATCACTCCGTGCACGGCTGCGCACTTAAACTCTTCGGGCGTGACCGCCTTTTTCTTCGTATAGATGGATACTTTGACCAGATAGGTGCCTTGCGCACCCACCTTTTCGCCTGCCAGTTCGTAACGGAGACCTTCGGGCAACCCCGTTTGAGCCGCTGCGGCGGCCACAAACAGCAATACATAGGCGAACATGCTGGTCATCCGCCTGAATCCGTCGGCTTTCGATGACGTTTTTTTCATACTGTTTCTCTGAAGTAGTGGATATGATTGCCCCAAAAGTATCGGAATAAAACGATTCCTAAAAACGCCCAAAACGCATTTTATGCTTATCCTGCACGAAATCGTGCCTATCCTGCACAAAATCGTGCTTATCCTGCACAAAATAATTTTTGGTCGGTTTGCAGTCGTTGGAGTCTGACGAAAGTTTCCATCCGGTTTGTTTTGAATCGTTGGAGCTTACCGAAAGTCTCCTTCCAGTTTGTTTTAGACCACCCGAGCTTGCCGAAAGTCTCATTTCAGTTTGTTTTGAATCGTTGGAGCTTGACGAAAATCTCATTCCGGTTTGTTTTAGACCGCCCGAGCCTGACGGCGACCTTTTTCCGACCCGTTTGAGACTGTTTCCGACTGATATTCACTCCTCACACATTTTTTTTAGGGTTTCGGTGACCTTTTTCGGCTTTCGGTTGTTTAAGTATACATGACTACATTTATCCGAATTCCATTGGGGAAAATGAAACGGGGTGCTTATTTCGATTTTCTAACCCAAGTCTACGCGTTGTTTGCGGGCAATGCCCTGCTGGCAACGCAAGCGGCCGCGCAGCTGGCTTTACTCAAGACGGCCATCGATCAGGTCGACCGGGCGCT
>JAISHB010000034.1 GCA_031262785.1 Prevotellaceae bacterium | reverse complement strand
CCTTAGTAAAGTATAAGCAGTTATATCAGGAAGAATATATGTACTCAACAAAAAGATATTGTGCATAGCGCATAAAATAATTGAGAAAAAGGTTGGTCGGAAACATAGAATACCGGCGGCAGCCCAGCACAAGCGTAGTAACCAATTCCCCTCCTTAGCGAACCTGCATCCCCACCCCCAAACCCCCTAAAGGGGGCTTAGATACTACTAAGAAGCAGTAGTATCTAAGCCCCCTTTAGGGGGTTTGGGGGTGATGTCAGTTGTGACACACCCTCAACTAAGTTACTTTGCCGGTTCTCAAGCCTTATAGACCGCCGGTTACGCCGGCGGTTACGCATAGTTTAACCCCTTCGGGGTTGCCGACGCGCAATTCCCCCTAAAACATCCTGCGAACCCGCTCGATGCCCTCGGCCAGAGCGTCTATCTCGGCTTGTGTGTTGTAGAAGGTGAGCGAGGCACGCACCGTCCCCTCGATACCGAGCCGCTGCATGAGCGGGTAGGCGCAATGATGGCCGGTGCGAACGGCAATGCCGAGGCGGTCGAGCAAGGTACCCATGTCGAAAGGGTGGATGTCGTCCACGAGGAAGGAGAGCACGCTGCTCTTGTCGGCGGCCTCGCCGTAGAGGCGCAACCCCTCAATGGCAGTGAGGCGCTCGGTGGCGTAAAGGAGCAATTGATGCTCGTAGGCGGCGATGTTTTCCAGACCGAGGGCGCTGATATAGTCGAGAGCGACGGCCAATCCGTGCGTGCCGATGTAGTCCGGCGTGCCGGCTTCGAACTTGAAGGGGAGTTCGTTGAAGGTCGTGCCTTCAAAACTGACGTGCTTGATCATTTCCCCGCCCCCCTGATAGGGAGGAAGGCGCTCGAGCCACGATTCTTTGCCGTACAAGACGCCTATGCCGGTGGGGCCGTAGATTTTATGGGCGGAGAAGACCAGAAAATCGACGTCGAGTGCCCCGACATCGATGCTCAAGTGGGGAATAGACTGCGCCGCGTCGAGAATGACGGGTACCCCGTGTGTATGAGCGGTGTCTATGAGCTTTTTGACGGGATTCACCGTGCCCAAGACGTTGGAAACGTGCGTGAGGCTGACCACCTTGGTGCGAGGGCCGAAGAGCTGCTCGTAGGCATCGAGCTGCAACTCGCCGGCCTCGTTCATGGGCACCACTTTAAGCCGGATACCCTTGCGGGTGGCCAGCAATTGCCACGGGACAATGTTGCTGTGGTGTTCCATGACGGAGACGATGACCTCGTCGCCCTCTTGCAAGATGGTTTCTCCCAAGCAGAAGGCCAGGAGGTTGATACTCTCGGTGGTGCCGCGGGTGAAAACCACCTCGGCGATGCTGCGCGCCCCTATGAATTGGCGGACGCGCTCGCGGGCGGCCTCGTGCAAGGCGGTGGCTTGCTGGGAAAGGAAGTGGACGCCGCGGTGCACATTGGCATTGACCGAGTAATACTCTTCGGCAATGCCCTCTACCACCACTCGGGGCTTCTGCGTGGTGGCGGCATTGTCTAAATAGACCAACGGACGGCCGTAGACGGCGCGGCCGAGGATGGGAAAGTCGGAACGAATTTTCTCTATATTCATGGGAACCATTTATTAGTCTTACAAGCGGCAAAAATAACCCATTTCTGCTTAGAACGGGTAACCAATGGCGAAGTGAAGCGCCAATCCATCCCCGAACTTGGCTATATTGTAGTAGCTTTTCCGGCCGGTGTCGTAGGGTGCGTGTAGTGCGAGGCCGCAATCGAGCCGGAAGACCAAGAAATCCATGTCATAACGCACGCCCGCGCCCGTGCCCAGAGCTAACTGGTCTAAGAAACGGCCGATGCGCAGGTCGGCCAGCGGACGCGCCTCGTTACGGCGGAGCATCCACACGTTGCCGGCGTCTATAAAGAGGGCACCGTGCAGGTCGCCGAGGATTTTGAAGCGATACTCCACGTTGGCTTCGAAGCGGACGTCGCCCACCTGATCGATGAAGGCGTATTTCGACTCCTCGGGCACCGTGCCGCCCGGCCCTATGCTGCGTGAGGTGAAGGCACGCACGCTGTTGGCGCCTCCCACGTAGAACATCTCGGTGTAGGGCGCGCCGGTGGAGTTGCCGTAGGCCCATACGACGCCGGCGGCCACGCGGGCGGCCAGCTTCTGGTTTTTGGCGAGGGGCACGTCGTAGCGTAGCTCGCTGTTCACCTTGAGAAATTGGGCAAAGGGGACGCCCCACAGCTTTTTATTCTGCTCGGAGAACCTATCGCCGGCCAAACGGTAGATGAGCGAGGTGACATTGCCGGCCGAGGCGAGCGTGGTTTGCCACCACACGGGGCGTTTGACCCCGCGCGCCTTGCCGCCGTCGAAGGTGAAGGTGTATTCGGCGGCGGGAATGAACTGGTCGCGCAAACTGATGTATAGGGCGGGGTTCTCGGCCTCGATTTGGAGGAACTCTGCGGTGGGGTCGCGCAGCACGTTGAAGGTGAGACGGAAGGGTATGAGTGTATGTTTCTTGGTGGGCACGGGGGTGAACTCATACGAGGCGCTACCTCCGAAGGAAAGCAGCTTGTAGTAGCGGGCACGGCTTAGTTGATTGAGGTTGACGCCGAAAGTAGTGGTGGACGGGAAGTCATATTCGCGGCTGCCCAAGCGGGGGAAGAGTACCCGCGGGAAGGTGAGCGAGCTGGAGACGCCGGCTTCGTAACTATTCATGGCCGAAGAGCTGCCGCGGCCGGTTTGCCACTCATACGAGCCGTTTAGACGGATGTTCCACGTCTCGCCACCGCCGAACACATTGTTACGGGTGACGGTGAAGGTGGCGCCCGGCCCCATTTGATTGTTGCTCTTGATGCGCATGTTGAAATCCAGCTCTGCATCATAGGCTTTATCCAACCGCGCGCGGATATTCACGTCCAACGTATCCGAGAGAAGCGCCGGATCGCGCGGTTGGTACTGCATCTCCAAGTAGCTGAACACTCCCGTGGAGGTCAAACGCTCCTGTATACGGCTTTGGCGGTATTGGCTATAGAGTTTTTCGGGACGCACACGCGCTCCGTCGCGTGCCAATGCTTGCCGTTTGCGGCGGTAACCTTGGTAGTTGAGCCACCGGTAGAGCATCTTGGGACGCACAAGCAGCTTGTTGTGGTAGTAGATCTCCAAGCCGCGGTATGTCAGGCTGTCGTTCGGTTGCTCGCCCTGTTTTCCCAGCAGGAAGAAGCGTGTTTTTCCCGTAAAGAACATCCGTTCGGCGTCTCTTGGGATGCCGGGAACGGGAACGGCGCGCAAACTAACGTATCCTCCCTCTTGAAGAGTGGTGTCCGCCTGGTAGGTAAGGTAATCCGGGCGGAAATAGTAGTAGCCCATGTTGCGGAGCAGGGTAGACAAGCGGGTACGTTCCTCGTCGAGCTTGACGACATTGAATTGCTCGCCGCGTGCCACGAGCGAACGGCGGCGTCCCTGCTCCAACAAGCGTAGGGTTTGGGGGGTGAAGCCCCGGTAGAAGAGGGTATCGACGGTGTAAGGCCTCCCCATCGTCACGGCATAGGCTATCTTGGCTTTGAGCGAGTCGCGCCGGTGGGGGACAACGGTGTACCCGACGGTGCCGTTGAAGAATCCGTAGTCGTGCAGGATATTGGTGGCTACTTTGGCGCGGATGGCGGGGTTGACGCCCGATATCAAGACGGGAGGGGCGGCGAAATGGTTGAAAATCCAGTGACCCAAGCCGCGTTGGTGCTCGTACCTCTTGAAACCACCGTAGAACCAGAGGCCAATGGGGAAGGGCGTGCGCATCGACGAGCTTCCCAAGAAGGAGTTGTTGGGCTTTTTGGCCAGGGCGGCGGTAATCTCTTCGAGGGCGGTCTGGGCCAGCGGCGTGGCGGCGGCGCCACTGACTTGCAATTTCTTCTGACCGGTGTAGAGCACCTCCCCCTCGGGCAGGTGTCGGGTGGTGGAGCAGGCGGCAAGCAAGCACAAGGCGCAGGCGGCAAGGAATTGTCTCATTGGGTCTTACTTTTAAAGAGAAATAGCTCGCCCAGCTTGTCAACCTTGCGTCGTAAGACTAAGCCGACGCCGGTTTCGGTGATTTCGCCGTCGAGCACGCTTTCATAGTTCTTGTTGTGGAAGGCGCGGATGTAACGCGTGCCGCTACCGTCGAGGCGGTACTCGAGGGAGACGTTGTCTATGAACGATTCCACGTCGTTGGTGGCGTTGGCACCGGTAGACACCTTGCCACCGATGATGATTTGCACGCGGTCGTTGAAGAACCGCTGGGAATAACGGAAGCTGTAGTCGGTGGTTTTGCCGCCTGTCTCGGAGGAGGTGCCCTCCTCGATGCCGACATTGATGGACGCGCTTTTAGACATGCCGGCGATGGAGTTGATTTGGTTTTGCAAGACGGTGTTCAGGGCGCTGCCCATGTTCAGACCGCCTCCCTTGACGCCACTTTTGAGGTAGAGACCGGTGGCCAGCATCCCCACGGCTTGTTTACTGCGCTCCTCGGCGCCCATGGCGGCCAGCTCGTTTTGCAGCGAGGCGTCTTCGGGCGCTTCGATATCGAACGTGAGGTCGGGCGCGGCCAATTTGTTCTTGATGCGGATACTCACGTCGAAATTGGCCGAGCGAGAGCCGCCGTTATCGTTACTTGCGACGGCAGCACGCACCCTTTCGGTGGCTTTGAGGTTGAGTGTAGGGTTCATCAGGTGGCCGGTCCAGTCGACCGAGCTTCCACTCACTAATTGAAACTCCTTGAGCGGGATGACGGGCAAGGCATACTTCATCATACCGCCGATGAGCGTGTAGCGACCCACCAACGAGACGTCACCCTGCGGCGAATATTGCAGGTTGAGGGTTCCTCCGCCTTCCAATTCGATGCGGCTGCTGCGGTCGGCGCTTAAATCGATGCGCAGGCGGACGGCCTCGGCCACGTCCACGCTCATCGAGAGGTTCATGCCGCCCAACGACATGGTGGGGGCGTTTTGTACGGCGGGAGCGGCGTCGCTCTCCTTGAAGGAGGTGAAGGTCACCAGTTCACCCAAGCGGTCTTCCACCGTGAGGGGGGAGTTCTCGAGTACATAAGCCACGTCGGTGTTGCCCAGCACGTTCATCTTCCCGCGCATGGCCAAGGCGTCGAGCGGGCCTTTGAGGGTCGCGTCCAAATCGACGAAGATTTGGCCGTAGAGGATGCTCTCATGGGTGCGTGGAGCGTCGAGTAGGGTGTAATTACGTGCCTGCAAGGTGAGGTCGGCCGCGGGCTTGCGCAAATCGGCGAAACTCACGCTGCCATCGATGGTGAACGGGTTGCGGCTGGTGGTGTATATGGCGAACCCGTCGAAGAAAATGCGGTTGTCTTGGATGCGCACGGGGCGATGGTCGAAGTGGTAGTGCGTGCCGGCCTGACGCGCATAGACAGAGACGCTGTCGAGCGTCAGGCTGCCGGTCATACGGGGTTGGTCGGGGCTGCCGCTGACCAAGACTTCGCCATCCACATCGCCACTGAGGGTGACTACGCGCTCGGGCAGGAAACTACCCGCGATTGAAAGGGGGAAATGGTGGAAGGCGGTGGTGACCTCGAGGGTGGAACGGGTGCCGGTGCCCACGACGGCGTCGGCTGTGACCACCTCTTCGTCCTCCACGCGGAAATAGCTGTTTAAATAGTGTGTATCGCCCTCGCCCGGCAGCCAAGTAACCCCGGCACCCAGATTACCCACCTTGCGCTGCTCGTAGACCAGATTCTGCACCCGTGCTTCGGCGGCCACCTGCAGCGAGTGGCCGGTTTGCACGTAGTTGGCTTCGATGGAAAGCAGGCCGGCAAGCTTGGGCATATAGGGAAGAATGCGGCTGATTTCGTCCAGACGGAAACGTTGCAGTTCTACATCCATGTTTTGGAGCGAAACCGTGTCTCCCCGCACCGAACGAAGGCGGAAACGCATCTCCTCTTCGTCGGCCATCTCTACATGGGCGTAGACGCGCATGTTTTCGTGCAGGTATATCCAATTAAAATTGTCCACGAAGTGGAAATTACGGAAGGCTATGACGGGAGTTTCGGGAATCAGCTTCAAGACCAGTCCGTTGGCACGTCCTCTGCGGCCGCCGCCCACCATGGGACGGACATTCAAGCCCAGATTCAGGCCGGTGTGGCCGTGTTCGTCGAGGAAATTGACTAACAATTCGGCGTCGTGGCTGCGAATCTCGCCCGTGAGCGTGCTGCGAAACACCGATGAGTTGCCCGGGGCGTTGACTACGCCTCCTTGCAGCGTCATGCGGGCGGTGTCTTGGCGTATGGCAAAGAAAACGGTGTCCAATTGGATGGAATCGAGGCGTAACCCGTGGATGGCGGTGCGGCCGTTGATGCCGCGGCGGGGCGACAAGCCGAACAGCAGGGTGAAATCTTGGTAGGTAATCTCTTGCTCGGCCAGATACTCGCTCAAGGGATTGTCGGTGCCGGCACGCATCACTAACGAAGCCGAGGGAAGGGCGCGGCGAAGGGCGGCATGGTCGAGTACCCGTGTGCGAAGCTGCTCTTCCAGCAAACCCGCAAAGCGGGTGCCGCGCTCCACCAGCGCGTGAAGGGTACTGCGGGCACGAAAACGGAACAACAGGTCGCCGGCACTCAGGTGTATCTTGGTGGAATCGTAGCGCGCCTCGGCGGTCAGCTCCATACCCGAGAAGTTGCGGCGGCCGTAGTGCAGTTCACCCAATTGCAAGTGTAGATCGGCGGTGGTTCGGGCATCATGGACGTCAAACCCTTCACCACGAGCGCGGGCCGAGGCGGTGAAGGTGTAGGCCGAGTCGTGAGGAAGGAAGTGATGCATCTGCAGGGCGCGTACCTCCAGCTTGGCACGGTAGCCTCCGGTGGCGGCACGGTAACTTGCCCGTAGGGAGGCGCTGCCTTCGCCCTCGTGCAGGGTCAGTTCGGCGGTGGTACGGTCGCCCTCCAAGCGAACGACGGCCTCCATGCGCATACTGTCGGGCACGGCGATGCGGGCACGGGTGGCACTGTCTGCCAATGCGGTGAGGAAGGAGAGATTGCCGGTGGTCATCTGCAGTTCAAGGTTGCCGCCCGGCTCGGCTCCGGTTATTCCGCTCATGGCTCCGTGGCCGGCCAGACTGAAGGCGCCGGGCAAGTCGGCTGTGAGGCTGTTGAGCTGCAAATCCTCGAGCCTCCCCGCTATGGACGCATGCAACCGCAGCGGGTGGAAGGGATACGCACGGACAAAATCCTCGGGCAAGCCACCGGCAAAGAGCAGCACATCTTGCTTGCCGACCACGGCATCGAAACGGGCCGAGGCAGTGCCTGCATCTACGCGGGCATCCAGCGAAAGTTCGCTGGTCGGGGTGGTCAGGCGCCAGTTGGGAAGCGCCAGCAGCGTGTCACCCTCGAGCAACAGCTTGCCCGCGAGCGAAGTAATGCTTAGTCCGGAGCGTTCATCCATGGAGAGCTGCCGGATGGAGGCGGTCAGCTTGCCACTGTCCATGCAAACGGAGTCAATACCCACGTTCACATTACGCAAGGCGATGTGCGAGGCGTCGAACCCGCCCGACGGCGGCAGGGAATCGCGGTCGACGGTGGCCGCAGCGCCACTCACAAGCAACTGTTTCCACGAATAACGGCGAAGGGCGGGATCAGCAAAGGCATCTTCGAGGCTGGCCTCCCCGATACGGGCGGCCAATTGAAGAGAATCGCCCATGCAAAGGTCTACGGAGATGTTTTGGAGGAGCAGTTGCTGCAAACGCGCCTTCCAGGCGAAAGAGACGGCAGTGGTGTCGTTGGGCGCGGCGGCGGTGTCGTTCAGTATCACGTGTAGTTTCATATCGCGCAACTCCACCTTGTTAAGTAACGCCTCTTCCTTCTTCAAATCGATGCCGTGACTGCGCAGATAGAAATAACCCAACCTGCCCCGCACCGACAGCCCCTCGATGAAGCTTCCCGACCGGAGCATCGCCTCTTGGACCGTGATGTGATCGACCGATACTTCTCCCCGCAAGAGCGGCCGCACCTGCACCTGCAGGTTTAAGCGTTGCAACGTAAAAAGCGTGTCGGCCGACGGAGCCGGTTGCACCACCGTCACCCCTCTGACCAACAAATTGAGCGGAAAGCGAAGGTCGACGCGCTCCACACCGATCCGCATACCGGTGGCGCGCGAAGCATACTCCATAGCCGCCGAGCGCAAGAGGTTTTGCACAGGGGGTACATACAGCAACATCATCGCAAGAATAAAGAGGAAGAGAGGCGTCAGCAACACCCACATCAACCGTTTCAGCCACTTACTGCTCATTGTTTTGGGTTTCTCTAATCGAGGTTCGTATCAAAATGCAGACAAAGTAACAACTTTTTCTGTCAACAAGCTATTACACAGCGCGAAAAAATAAACTTTTTGTCTCATTTCCACCCAATTACGAGATTAATCCATATCTTTGCGCGAATTTTTAAGTATATATATTCCTAAAAACAATTTTAAAGATGAACCCAATTGTTAAGACGATCGAGTTGCCCGATGGAAGAACCATCACGCTCGAAACGGGAAAGCTGGCAAAACAGGCAGACGGATCTGTGATGCTACGCATGGGAAACACCATGCTTTTAGCTACTGTTTGTGCCGCCAAAGATGCAGTTCCCGGAACAGACTTCATGCCGCTTCAAGTAGAGTACAAAGAAAAATTTTCGGCTTTCGGCCGTTTCCCCGGAGGCTTCACCCGCCGCGAAGGACGCGCCTCGGACTATGAAATCCTCACCTGCCGTCTGGTAGACCGCGCCTTGCGTCCGCTTTTCCCCGACAACTATCACGCAGAGGTGTATGTAAACATCATCCTTTATTCGGCCGACGGCGTAGACATCCCCGACGCGTTGGCAGGACTGGCCGCATCCACGGCTTTGTCCGTTTCCGACATTCCTTTTAACGGACCCATCTCCGAAGTGCGCGTCGCCCGCGTGAACGGACAGTTTGTCATCAACCCCACCTTCGAGCAACTCGAGAAAGCCGACATGGACATCATGGTAGGGGCCACCTACGAAAACATTATGATGGTCGAAGGCGAGATGAGCGAAGTATCCGAATTGGATCTGCTCAATGCCATGAAAGCCGCCCACGAAGCCATCAAAATACAGTGCAAGGCTCAGATGGAGCTGGCCGAAGAAGTTGGCTCGACGGTGAAACGCGAATATAACCACGAGGTGAACGACGAAGCGCTTCGCGCCGCAGTGCGCGCCGCCTGCTACGACAAAGCCTACGCCGTTGCCGCATCGGGCAACGCCAACAAGCACGAACGCGGCGATGCCTTCGATGCCATCCGTGAAGAATTCAAAGCCCAATACACCGAAGAGGAACTCTCCGAGAAAGCCCCGCTGATTGACCGCTACTATCACGACGTAGAGAAAGAGGCCATGCGCCGCTGCATCCTGGATGAGGGCAAACGCCTCGACGGTCGGCAGACCACCCAGATACGTCCCATTTGGAGCGAAGTAAGCTACCTGCCCGGCCCTCACGGCTCGGCTGTTTTCACCCGCGGCGAGACCCAATCGCTCTCTACCGTGACCTTAGGCACCAAGCTCGACGAAAAGATTATCGACGACGTGCTCGAACATGGCAAGCAACGCTTCCTGCTGCATTACAACTTTCCCCCCTTCTCCACCGGCGAAGCAAAAGCCCAACGCGGCGTAGGCCGGCGCGAAGTCGGCCACGGCCATCTGGCCTGGCGCGCCATCAAAGGACAAATCCCGGCCGACTATCCCTATGTCATCCGCATCGTCTCCGACATCCTGGAGTCGAACGGTTCCTCTTCGATGGCAACCGTCTGCGCCGGCACGCTGGCTTTGATGGATGCCGGCGTAAAGATTCACAAACCGGTGTCCGGTATCGCCATGGGATTAATTAAGAATGCCGGCGAAGAGAAATTCGCCGTCCTCTCCGACATCTTGGGCGACGAAGATCACCTGGGCGACATGGACTTCAAAGTAACCGGCACACGCGACGGCATCACCGCCACCCAGATGGATATCAAGGTCGACGGCCTCTCATTCGACATTCTGGAGAAAGCCCTGCTGCAAGCCAAAGAAGGACGGATGCACATTCTGGGCAAGATGCTCGAAACCATCCAAGAACCGCGTGAAGACCTCAAGCCGCACGCTCCGCGCATCGAAACCATGACCATTCCCAAAGAGTTTATCGGCGCGGTCATCGGCCCGGGTGGAAAAATCATCCAAGGAATGCAGGAAGAGACCGGTGCCACCATCACCATCGAAGAGATCGACAACGTGGGACGCATCGAAATTGCCGGCACCAACAAAAAGAGCATCGACGATGCCATGCGCCTGATTAAAGGCATTGTGGCCGTTCCCGAGGTAGGTGAAATCTACAAAGGCAAAGTACGTTCCATCATGCCCTACGGTGCATTCGTCGAATTCCTCCCCGGTAAAGACGGATTGCTCCACATCTCGGAGATTGACTGGAAGCGGTTAGAGACGGTGGAAGAAGCCGGCATCAAAGAGGGCGACCAAATTGAAGTGAAACTGCTCGACATCGACCCCAAGACCGGTAAGTTCAAACTCTCGCGCAAAGCCCTGCTGCCCAAACCCGAGAAGAAGTAACCCACAGCCGGGCGCACCCGCGCGCCACAGGCTGATACAAACAAAAGAGGCTGTCTATTTCGGTAGACAGCCTCTTTTTTGGGGGATTCCGTGATGAGAAAACCTCACTTGTCGCCGTAATGCCCCATCACAGACACGATATAGACAACCACCGTGAAGTTATCAATAGTGTAGCAGACTCGATTCTTCTTGTCTAACTTTCGAGACCAAACACCGCCCAAATACTTCAACTGTTCGGGATGTCCTGTGCCGGTGTAGGGATGTTCACGCAATTCGGAGAGGATTATCTCCAGTTTCTTATAGGAATGCGGAGATGATTTCTGTAGTTGAAGGATTTGCTTCAAGGATTCCTTCGCAAATTCAATTCTATACCTCATCGCTTGTTCGAGCAAGAAATTCATCCAATGATTCATCACTGCGCATCTCGTACACTCTCCCTTTTCGGACATCATCAAGCCCTCTTTGAAGAGATGCCAGTTCTGCCGGCGAGGGAAGTTCCTCGTCAGTGGTAGCCCGAAGCGTAATAGGCCTCCTATTCCTACGGGTAATTAGAACCGTTTCGTTTTCGGCCATCTCGAAATATTTCTTCTGATTGGCACGGAATTCTCCGGATGAAATAATCTGCATAGCTATGATTTTTTTGCAAAAATACGCACGAATGTCTTATCTTCAAAACGATACTTCTTCTTTTTGGTAGCATCGAGTTTCCCTCATACCCGTATCCCCGTAGCCAGCACGATCCGATACAGCTCATCATCTTCGTTCTCGGTAAGCAGTACCGGTTCGATCAGATTGCTGATTTGCCGGCGAAGCGTCCACAACAAAGGAGTATCCTCGAAATAATTCTCCGAACGATGCGATACCACTACGGCAATATCAATGTCGCTCTCCTCGGTTTGCTCGCCGCGGCTGTAGGAACCGTAGAGATACAATGCGGTAACGGGCAGACGGGCTGACACCAACTCTTTGTATTGTTTGGCCAGGATTAGAGCTTGGTTTTTATCCATTGCTGCAATGTTTTTGTTTGTTCGATGAGATAAGTGCAAGATTCTTTTATGAAGACAAAAGTACAAAGGAATTTTGGGATAAGAAGAAAATAACCCCAAATAGTACTTTCCCGAGTAAGGCTGTAGACACCTAAAAAAACCCCCTTCCGCCCGGGCGAAGCCGGACAAGAAGGGGGTCGATAGAATGAACACATAGGATTTTATCCTTGCGGTGGCTCCTCCTCACCGCCGGAGTTGTCTCCGCCGCCCGAGCCGTCGCCCGGGCCTTCGCCCGTAGGGGGCGAGACTTTTTGCTTCAATACTTTTCGTTTATATTCCATCATCACCGCATTGACATAGTCGCGAAAGTCGGCATACTTTTCTTCGCCTTTGAGCCGCATCAACACATTGACGGCGTTGATCAGGTCGTGGTAGGCCTCGATCAACTCCTTAGCCAGCGCCTGAGTCTCGCCCAGCACCACCTGCGAAGCCTCCACATTGGCCTCTTTCTCCAGCGCCATCACTTCGTTGTTTCCCTCCTCCATCATATCCACAAAAGAGGTGAGATTCAGCAAAGCCACCTCCTTGCCCAACCCCGCCTTATCGCGCAAGTCGGGAATGAACTGAAGCATCTGGTCGGTCTCCTGGACCCTTCCGATGCGGGAGGTAAAGTTGTAAAGATTCAAGTGATCAGACAATTTCTCATAGGCCTCGTGCTCGGCACCCGTGGCATGTTTAAAGAAAGCCAATCCGCTCCGATAGCCGCTGTAGCCGCGATCGCGCTTGGCATCGGCCACCTTCAACTCTTCGGTGTGTACTTTCTTTCTGGAAAGCTTCACCTTGTCGCTGAACCTGCCCACCAAATCGTGGAAAGCGCGTGCCTGCACCGGCGCTTGTTGAAAAATAATGGAAGTTTCCTGCAGCTTTTCATCTACAACGATGCAATAGCCTGCCAAATCGACTTGTCTAAATCTCGGAAGATTAATACCTTGAATAGTTTCCATTCAAAATTGGTTTTAAGGGTTAATATTAAGAATCATTAGATACAGTTTTTACACGCCCCACGGTCTGTGTTCATTGTTTGCGTCGGGAGCATAGCTGCTGTATGCGGGCACAAAAGTAATACAAACAAAGTTCATTTGCAAACAGGCAACACGCTTTTGTTCGGGTAGAAAAAGTATTGCAAGCCTGCAACGTTAAATCTACCGGGTAAATTTAACGTTGCATCCGCATATCACAATTTCTACCCGGTAAATTTAACATTGCATAGGAATATCGCGATTTCTACCGGGTAGATTTAACGTTGCATTCACCTATCGCAATTTCTACCCGGTAGATTTAACATTGCAACCGCATATTTCGATTTCTACCCGGTAGATTTAACAGTGCAGGCGTGCAGCGCGATTTCTACCCGGTAGATTTACTGTTGCAGGCGTGCATTACGATTTCTACCGCGTAGATTTACTCTTGCAGGCGTGCAGCGCGATTTCTACCCGGTAGATTTAATGTTGCAAACAGGTATATTAAAAGTAACTGGCTCCCCTCCTGCCAGCAGGAGGGGTGGCGCGAAGCGACGGGGTGGTCGGATAAAATAGCTATTCATTCATAGAATGTATAGTCACTACCACCCCGCCCTGCGGGCAACGCGACATCCTTGCCAACAGCAACCTTCTCACCCCCAAACCCCCTAAAGGGGGCTTAGACACTACTACCCAAGCAGTAGTTACTAAGCCCCCTTTAGGGGGTTTGGGGGTGTTTACGATGAAAGCGGAGGAGTTACATGCCCCAGACGCCGATGGTTCGTCCGTGGTACTGTTCGGTGCGATGCCAAATCTTTTCGTCCCACGGCGTACCCTTGTCGCGGTTGAAGAGAATGAAATGGCCTTCGGTGCCGGCCGGGCAATGATCCATATATTCGGCGGTCTGTTCGAGACCTTTGGCGATGGTCTTCTCCAAATCGCCGCGCTTGATCTTTAGCTCCAAGACGATGTATTGGATCGGGCCGCCGTAGCCATTAGTCAGTGGTTTGCGGATGAGCAGGTCGGTGCGGCCGCGACCAAGGCCGTATTCGCGGTCGATGTAGCCGCCGCCGTTGACTACCCGCTGCAGGAAGGCTTGGAGCAGCAGTTGCGGGCCGCTCTCGCGGTAATCGAAGCGTTCAATCCAGAAGTCGGCATGTTCGCGAAAGAATTGCTGGAAGTCGATGAGCAACTTCTCCATGTTGATGGAGTTGTCGGGGTTCATGTACCATTCCGATTGCTGGATGAGCGTCTGCTGACGTGCCCACGTCAGCTCACGCGGAATGATCTCCTTGTAGATGCCGTTGGCAATGCGCAGCGGCTTGTCGCGTACAATCAATCCGAGGACTATAACATATTGAATGTCGTCCTCGCGCATCAACCCTTCGGCTTCGCCGTCTTCATTGGCTAAAATGGGGCCGATGACATTGCGCACCCGCTCTTCGCGCAGCTTGTCAATCAAGATGTCGATATGCGT
>JAISHB010000127.1 GCA_031262785.1 Prevotellaceae bacterium | reverse complement strand
CACCGACATCTTCTGCGGCTTCCCCTCGGAGACCGGGGAGGACCATCAGCTCTCGCTCTCGCTCATGGAGGCGTGCGGCTACGACTCGGCTTTCATGTTTAAATACTCGGAGCGCCCGGGCACCTATGCGGCCAAGCACCTGCCGGACGACGTGCCCGAAGCGGTGAAGGTGCAGCGACTCAACGAAATCATTGCGCTGCAAAACCGGCTCTCGGCCGCCTCGGGCGCCCGCTGCATCGGCCGGGAGTTCGACGTGCTGGCCGACGGCTTCTCCAAGCGCAGCCGCCAGCAATTAGTCGGACGTACCGAGCAAAACCGCGTGGTGGTGTTCGACAAGGGAGCGCACCGCATCGGCCAGGTGGTGCGCGTGCGCATCACCGAGGCTTCGTCGGCTACGCTCAAGGGCGTGGTGGTGGAGTAGCGGCGGCTACTTGCGGAAGGCGGCGATGGAGTTGGCTACCTTGCGCTCGCCTTGATTATCGAAGGTGCGGTTGTCGGTGGGACGGTTGACCACGCCTTCTACCTCATCCCACAGCGTGGTGGATCCTCCGCCGTCGAGATTCATCGCTTCCACGGCTCCCAACATGCGCGCCAGGTGCGCCAGCTCGACAATGCGCATCCCCTCGGCGCGGCGCGGGAAGCGGCCGGCCACGGCAATGAGCAGTACCTGGCCGTCGGATTTGCGCGCCAGGGCGCTGCGCGGATGGCGCGCTTCAATGAAGTTTTGGTTGCAGCCCGCCAGGCTGCAGGTGTCTCCGGCAAGCAGCATCAGCGGACCGGAGACGAGGATGTCGTCGGCGCGCTGCCGGCGTGCTTCGTCGGTGGTTTTGTCCCACGCGGTGATGCGCAGGCGGCCGCCCTTGATTTGTGCGGCGGCATTGCTCACGCTGCCCAGCGCGCCGGTGGCGGTGGTGGTGCAGAGAGTCTCGCCCGCCCGCCGCGTATAGCAGATGGAGGTACCTTTACTCATATTAAAATAGGAGCCGTTGATGGCGGCAGCGGCGCCCGCCTGGCGGGCTGCCTGCGAGGTGGTTTCCTTGGGCGTGTGCACCAGCAGGCCGAAGCGGTAGCGGTGCGGATTAATTTCGAGTATGGTAACGTGTTGGGGCACGCCGTAGAGGGTGTCGAACGAGGCACTCAGGCAGCGGATGCCCGGCTGGGGCTGCGTGATTTCCCAACGGGCGCGGGCAATGGCCAGCGAGTCGGCCGTGGTTTGCGCGGGCGCCTGTGCGGCAACCACTACTAATAGAATAAGGAGAAAGGGGAGGTTTCGTAGATTCATAACGAGGGGTATTAAATAGAGGTAGAGAAGAATCGGGGGACGGGAGAAGCGGGGCTTCGCCCCGCTCCGTTAGACGAAGCGGATGCAGACGGGTTTGTCTAACCGGATGTCTTGGTGCGTATCGCGGAGCAATCCCGTGTCGGCATCACGTGCAAACACCTGAATGCAGCCGCTGTCGCGGCAGGCTACGAGCAGGAAGCGGCCATTGGGCGTGAGGGCGAAGTTGCGCGGATGCAGCGCGGTGGGCTGATAGCCGACGGCGGAGAGCTGTCCGGTGGCGGCATCGACGGCGAAGACGGCAATGCCGTCGCCCTGCCGGCGATTGCTGGCGTAGAGGTAGCGGCCGTCGCCGCTCAGGTGAATGTCGGCGCTGGCACGTGCGCGCAGCGTGTCGGCGGCGATGGTCTGGATGGTTTCCAGCTGCCCGTCGTGGTAACGGAAGGCGGTGACGTTGCCCGAGAGTTCACTGATCAGATAGGCGAAGGCGCCGTCGGCGCTAAAGGTAAGGTGGCGCGGACCGGAGCCGGGCGCCACGGAAAAGGTCTCTTCCGAGCGGAAGGGCACGCAGTTCTTGGGATGAACGGCGAAGCGCAGGATGCGGTCGGCGCTGAAGTCGGTGGCGAAGATATACTTCCCGTCGGGCGAGTAGAGGGCGCAATGGATGTGGGGCGTGGCCTGTCGAACAGAATCTGTTCCGCCGGTGCTCCCCTCGAAGAGCGTGTCGACCGGGCCGATGCTTCCGTCGGCGTTCAACGGGAAGACCGCCATGGTGCCTCCGCCGTAGTTGGCGGTCAACACTTCCCGCCCGTTGGTCGAGACGTAGCAGGGAGCGGCCGAATAGGTGGGGCGGCGGTTGAGCAGGCGCAGCTTGCCCGTGGCGGCATCCAACGCGAAGGCGTTGAGTGCCGAGGTGGTGTCGGACTCTTCACTGACGGCATAGACAAAGCGTTTGTCGGCCGAAACGGTGAGGTAGGAGGGATTGGATACGTCGGTGGTGGCCAACGGCGCGGACGCGCCGGTTTCCTGGTTGAAACGAAAGGAGTAGATGCCGCGGCTTTCGCCGCTGGTGTAGGTGCCCACGAGCATGGTTAGTTCGGCGGGGGTTGCGGGGCGTCGCGTGTGGCAGGCGGTCAACAAGAGTGCCATCATACAGAAAGAGAGGATTCGCATAGATGCTGTTTATTTGGCACAAAAGTACGCAAGAAATCCCACTTTTCTACAGAATATGCTACTTTTGCACGCCAAAACAGGTTAAGTTGCAAAAGGATACACTCATGGAAGAAACAAAGTTTCATCACACCCAACCCATTCAGTTGCGTTTCAACGACGTGGACAAATTCGGCCACGTGAATAACACCGTCTACTTCTCGTTCTACGACTTGGGCAAAACCGACTATTTCGCCACGGTTTGCCCCCACGTCGACTGGGAGCACGACGGCATCGTAGTGGTTCACATCGAGGTGGATTTTCTGGCTCAGATATACAGCTCCGATGCCATCGCCGTGCAAACGGCGGTGACCGAGATCGGGACTAAAAGTTTTCACCTCCTCCAGCGGGTGATTGATACGCGCACGGGGGAGGTGAAATGTATTTGCCGCTCGGTGATGGTGGCCTTCGATTTGGATAGCCACGAGGCAAAGCCGCTCACCGGAGAGTGGATCGATGCCATCTGCGCCTATGAGGGGCGCGACCTGCGACGCAAAAAACTGCCCAAAACGGAGTGAGGCCTTGCCTCCGGCGCGGTTAGCGCAGTGCCTCTACCTCTTGGGGCGTCAGCGGTATCTTTTTTCCTAAGCGACGGGCACCGGTGGGGGTGATCAGGTAATCTTCTTCGTTGCGGATGCCGCCGAAGCCGCGGTAGGCTTCCACCTTTTCATAATTGATAAACGAGGCGTGACGTTTTTCGGCTTTCCACAGGTCGATGAGTTCGGGGATGAAGTAGATACCCGGCTCCACGGTGTGGACAAAGCCCGGCTCGAGCGGAACGGCCAAGCGTTGCGAACGGCGTCCGAATTGCGTGCTTTTGGGTTGGCCGTTGTAGCCCACCCACTGCTCGCCGAGGTTTTCCATGTCGTGTACGTCCAATCCCATCATGTGTCCCAGGCCGTGCGGGTAAAAAAGGGCGTGGGCACCTTCATGCACGGCCTCTTCGGCGTCGCCTTTCATCAAACCGAGTGTTTGGAGGCCTTCCACCATCACTTTCGCCGATAAATCATACACTTGCATGTAGGGGATGCCCGGACGCAAGGCCTTAACCGATTCCAGGTGCATGGCATTCTGAATTTCGTAGACGGCACGCTGCCGGTCGGTGAATTGTTTGTCGGCGGGGAAGGTCGAAGACATGTCGCCGGCATAACCCGATTCCACTTCGGCGCCCGCGTCAATGAGGAAGAGGTCGCCCGACTTTACCCGGTTGCCGTGGTAGTGATTATGCAGCGTTTGCCCGTTGATGGTGGCAATGGTGGGAAATGAGAGCTGACAATTGTTCGACTCGGCCACATAATTCATGGCGGCCACCACCTCATACTCATACATGCCCGGACGAAGCACTTCCATGGCGCGAATGTGCATATCGGCCGTTACATTGCAGGCGCGTTCGATTTCGGCAACCTCTTCTTCGCTCTTATAGTTGCGTTGGCTGACGATGGCGCGGATGAAGGGGATGGAACCTTCCTGGTGATCGGGTGGAAGCCCCAGATAGCGCCACAGCTTGATGTGATGCTCGGGACGATAGGGCGGAAGGTAGTGTATCGACTGACCGCGACGAACCACGCCCGTAAGATAGTCGGCCAGCTCTTTGGCGGGGCGTACGTCGGTAATTCCGGCCTCAAAGCTGCGGTTGCGAAGCGTAGGCAGCGTACCCATCCAGATAATGCTGTGGATGGTGAGTTCGTCGCCAAAAATGATTTCACGATCTTCGTCTACATCGATGACGGCGGCCAATCCGGCCTGCGAGAGTCCGAAATAGTAGAGAAACGAGGAATCCTGACGGTAACGGAAGGCATTGTCTTCGTAGTTAAGCCCCATGTCGTCGTTGCCCAGAAAGAGCAATACGCCCGAGCCGATTCTTTGTTTGAGCGTGGCTCTGCGCTCCAGATAAGTCGCTTTTGAAAACATAAGCTTGCTTTTTTAAGATTGAACTGCCACAAAGGTAAGGAAAAGGGCGGATTGTTAAGGGTTCCCCCGACTCCTTTAACAAAGAAGGTTTACTGTCAAAGGTTCCCCTGTCTCCTTTAACAAATAAGGCTTATTGTTAAAGGTTCCCCTGTCTCCTTTAACAAAGAAGGCTTATTGTTAAAGGTTCCCCTGTCTCCTTTAACAAAGAAGGTTTATTGTTAAAGGTTCCCCTGTCTCCCTTAACAAAGAGCGTATTTTGTTAAAGGAGACAGGCAATCCTTTAACAAAGAAATTTTATGGTTAAAAGAATCGGTGTATCTTTGCCCCAATTATTGCAATCATCCACTAACAATCATTTAAAACCATGAAAGTAAAACAACTCTCCCTCGTGGGGTTGCTGCTGCTGACAGCTTGCAACACCTCCTACAAAAACAACCGTCTCTCGCCCGAAGAACGTGCCGATGACCTGATCAAACAGCTCACCTTGGAAGAAAAGGTGCAATTGATGCAAGATGTTTCGTCTGAGGTGGAGCGTTTGGGTATTCAGTCTTATAATTGGTGGAATGAAGCCCTCCACGGCGTGGCGCGTGCGGGTTTGGCCACCGTCTTCCCCCAACCCATCGGCATGGCTGCCTCTTTCGATACCACCGCCGTGCGTCGTGTTTTTGAGGCCGTCTCCGACGAAGCTCGCGCCAAGCACACGTTCTATGCTTCCAAGGGGGAGCGTCAGCGCTATCAGGGTCTTACCTTTTGGACGCCCACCATCAATATCTACCGCGATCCGCGTTGGGGAAGAGGCATCGAGACCTATGGCGAAGACCCCTTCCTGACAGCGCGTATGGGAGTGGAAGTGGTCAAAGGATTGCAAGGGCCGGAAGGCGACTATGACAAATTACACGCCTGCGCCAAACATTTTGCCGTGCACAGCGGCCCCGAATGGAACCGACACGAATATAACGCCGAGAATATCCCTGCGCGCGACCTGTATGAAACCTACCTGCCGGCTTTCGAGGCGTTGGTCAAGGAAGCCCGCGTGCAGGAGGTGATGTGCGCCTACAACCGCTTCGAGGGCGATCCTTGCTGCGGAAGCAACCGGTTGCTCACCCATATTTTGCGCGAGGAATGGGGATTCGACGGCATTGTGGTGGCCGACTGCGGCGCCATAGCCGATTTCTATAACGACCACGGGCATCACACCCACGCCGATGCCGCCTCCGCCTCGGCCGCCGCCGTACACAGCGGCACCGACCTGGATTGTGGCTCCAGCTACAAGGCACTGGTCGAAAGCGTGCAAAAAGGGCTGATTCCCGAAGCGGAAATAGACCGTTCGGTCAAGCGATTGCTCAAAGCGCGCTTTGCACTGGGCGAGATGGATAAGCTGGACGAGGTTTCGTGGTCGAAAATACCTTTTTCGGTGGTGGGTTCGGCCCCGCACGATTCGCTGGCGCTCGATATGGCGCGTCGTTCCATCGTGCTGCTGCAAAATCGCAACGAATTGCTCCCGCTTAAGCCGGAAGGCCTTCGCGTGGCCGTGATGGGACCCAATGCCAACGATTCGGTGATGCAATGGGGCAATTACAACGGCATGCCCCCGCATACCGTCACCATTTTGCAGGGTATCCAAGCGGCATTGGGCGCCGACAAGGTGATTTACGAGCAGGGATGTCCGTGGGTGGAGCGTTCGCTCATCCGGAGTGCTTTTTCGCAGTGTAAAACCCCGCAAGGAGCCGGCTTTAGTGCCCGTTACTGGAACAACACCAAGCGCGAGGGTGAACCGGTGGCCGTGGCACAGATTGCCACCCCCTTCCAGTTCTGCACGTCGGGTGCCACGGTGTTTGCCCCGGGGGTCAACCTCACCAATTTCTCGGCAACCTATCACAGCACGTTTACGCCCAACCGTTCGGGCGAGGTGGTCTTCGAACTCTATACCTACGGTAGCGGCCGCCTGCGTATCGACGGCCAAGAGGTGAAAAGCTTCCGCAACGGACACGGCGCCCGCAAATCGAGCTACACCCTCAAAGCCAAGGCCGGAGAGGCCTACGAAGTGGAGTTGGAATATGAGTATTTGCGCAGTGACGCCCAGCTTGCCTTCGATCTCGGCTTTAAAGAAAAGGTGGACATCCGCCGTTCGGTAGAGCGCGTCAAAGAGGCCGACGTGGTAGTCTTTGTCGGCGGTATCTCGCCCAGCCTCGAGGGTGAAGAGATGGGCGTCGACCTACCCGGCTTCAAACGGGGCGATCGCACCGATATCGAGCTGCCTGCCGTGCAGCGCGAACTCATTGCGGCGCTGCATCGCGCCGGTAAACGCATCGTGCTGGTTAATTGCTCGGGTTCGCCCATCGGACTGGTTCCCGAAAGTGAGCGGTGCGAGGCCATTGTGCAAGCCTGGTATCCCGGACAAGCCGGCGGCACGGCCGTGGCCGATGTCTTGCTGGGCAAATACAATCCGGCCGGTCGCCTGCCCGTTACCTTCTACCGCAACGTGAGCCAACTGCCCGACTTTGAAAACTACGACATGAAGGGACGCACCTACCGGTATCTCGCCCAGACGCCTCTCTTTGCTTTCGGGCACGGATTGAGTTACAGCAACTTCGTCTACGGCACTCCTACGCTAAGCGCCGATCGGTTCAGCGCCGGAGGACAGCTTACGTTGACCGTTCCCCTGACCAATAACAGCCTGCGCGAGGGCGACGAGGTGGTGCAACTCTACTTGCGCAAAGAAGGCGATGCCGGGGGACCTGTCAAAACCCTCCGCGCCTTCCGTCGCGTTTCCGTGCCGGCAGGAGAGAGTGTGAACGTGCTCTTCCCGTTGGGGGAGAAGGAGCTGGAGTGGTGGAACGAAGCCACCAACAGCGTCACCCTCACCCCGGGAAATTACACGCTGCTGGTGGGCGGAAGCTCGGCGGCAGAGGGACAAACACTTTCGCTACGTATCCAGTAGGCTCGTCGGCCAAGCGATTACACCCCGTGCGCTCTCTGCGTCTTCTTGTTTTCATTTATATACCTCGCAATCATGAAGCAAATTCTTTTTTCGCTGCTGGCGCTATGGCTGCTGGCAAGCGGCCTCTCCGCCCAGCAATCGGCACTTCCATGGAGTCACGGCAAGCTGCAAGTCTCCGCCGAAGGACGTTATCTTAAACATGCCGACGGAACTCCCTTCTTTTGGCTGGGCGAGACCGGTTGGCTGCTGCCCGAGCGCCTCGACCGCGACGAGGCAGACTATTACCTCGAACAATGCCACCGCGCCGGCTACAATGTGGTGCAGGTACAAACCATCAACGGCGTGCCCGCCATGAACCGCTACGGGGCATCCTCGCATCCCGACGGCTACGACTTCAGTCGTCTCAATCGCCCGGGTATTTACGGCTACTGGGATCACATGGACTATATCATCAAGAGTGCCGAGCGTCGCGGCATCTACATTGGCATGGTATGCATCTGGGGCGGTTTGGTCAAAGGCGGACAAATGGATGTAGAGCAAGCCAAAGCTTACGGCAAGTTTTTGGCCGAGCGCTATAAGAATGCCCCCAACATCATCTGGTTTATCGGAGGCGACATACAGGGCTACGTAAAAACCGATGTATGGGAAACGCTTGCCCGCACCATCCGCGCCATCGACCCCAATCACCTGATGACCTTCCATCCCCGCGGACGCACCACCTCGGCCACGTGGTTTAACGATGCCGAGTGGCTCGACTTCAACATGTTCCAGAGCGGACACCGCCGCTACGGGCAGCGCAAGGGTGACGGCGACTATCCCATCGAGGAGAACACCGAAGAAGACAACTGGCGCTTTGTGGAACTCAGCCAATCGAAGCAACCCCTCAAACCGGTGATCGACGGTGAACCCATCTACGAAGACATCCCCCAAGGATTGCACGACCCTAATGAATTGCGCTGGCAAGACTACGACGTGCGCCGTTATGCCTATTGGTCGGTGTTTGCCGGTTCGTTCGGCCACACCTATGGTCACAACTCGCTGATGCAATTCTACCGTCCGGGCATCGGTGCCGCCTACGGTGCCACCAAGCCTTGGTGGGAAGCTTTGAAGGATCCCGGCTTCAATCAGATGCAATACCTCAAGAGGCTGATGCTGGCCTTCCCCTATTTCGAGCGCATCCCCGATCAGTCGGTTATTGCAGGGGCGAACGGCCAGCGCTACGACCGCGCCATCGCCACCCGCGGCACAGACTACCTGCTGGTCTACAACTACAGCGGTCGTCCCATGCAGATAGACCTGCGCAAGATCAGCGGCGCCAAAAAGAAAGTGTGGTGGTACGCCGCCAAAACCGGCAAGCTCGAATACCTCGGCGAGTTCGACAATAAAATCGAAACCTTCCAGCACGACAGCGGCTATCTAAGCGGCAACGATCAGGTGCTCATCGCCGTGGATGCTTCCAAAGCGTATGTTGACAAAGAATGGGGCGATTAATTGCAATCCTTACACAATCATACTATCTTTGCAGCGCAATTCTATATTAATCACGTGATTTACTAACTAAAAAGATTGTTTATGACTAAAAGTATTAAAGGAACTCAAACAGAAAAGAATCTGTTGACTTCATTTGCCGGAGAATCTCAGGCAAGAATGCGTTACACCTATTTCGCATCGAAAGCAAAGAAAGAGGGCTACGAACAAATCGCTGCCATCTTCACCGAAACAGCCGACCAAGAGAAAGAACATGCCGAACGGATGTTTAAATTCCTCGAGGGCGGTGCAGTGGAAATCACGGCTTCCTATCCTGCCGGTGTTATCGGCACCACTTTGGCCAATCTGCAAGCAGCAGCCATGGGAGAGAATGAAGAATGGAGCATGCTCTATCCCCACTTTGCCGACATAGCCGAAAAAGAAGGCTTCCCCGAAGTAGCTGCCATGTATCGCAACATCTGTGTAGCCGAAAAGGGACACGAAGAGCGCTACCTTGCTTTTGTGAAGAATATCGAGAATGCTACCGTATTTGCCAAAGAAGGCGAAGTGGTATGGCAGTGCCGCAACTGCGGTTTCATCTTCGTCGGCAAAGAGGCTCCCAAAGTATGCCCTGCTTGCTTGCATGCACAAGCCTACTTCGAGGTGAAGAAAGAAAATTGGTAAAACTCCCCCTCCACAGCAGCCCCGGCTTCTAATAAACGGGTCTGCTTCCCAACTACCCGAAAGCGGCGGCGCCGCTTTCGGGTTTTTTGGTGTCCGCGTGCAAATGCGCGTTACTTTTAATAAAAGTAGCCCCCGACAATGCTAAACAATCATAAACAACTAACTTTGCGGCTCTTATTTCCAGCAAATGATAGAAAAACTCATAGTCCTCGAAGAGATAGACCCCGTGATCTTCTACGGTGTAAACAACGCCAACATGCAGTTGATTAAAGCCCTGTATCCCAAGCTTCGCATTGTGGCTCGCGGCAATGTCATCAAAGTGTTGGGCGATGAACAGGAGATGTGCGCCTTTGAGGAGAACATTCTCAAGCTGGAAAAATACTGCGCCGAATACAACTCGCTCAAAGAGGAGGTGATTATCGACATCATCAAAGGCAATGCCCCGCAAGCCCAGCGTGCCGACAACGTCATTGTTTTCAGCGTCACCGGGCGCCCCATCATTCCCCGCAGCGACAACCAACTCAAATTGGTCGAAGCTTTCGCCGCGAACGACCTGGTTTTTGCCATCGGTCCGGCCGGTTCGGGAAAGACCTACACGGCCATCGCCCTGGCCGTTCGCGCGCTCAAGAACAAAGCGATTAAGAAGATCATTCTCAGCCGTCCGGCCGTGGAAGCAGGCGAAAAACTCGGTTTTTTGCCCGGCGACATGAAGGATAAAATCGATCCCTACCTACAACCCCTCTACGACGCCCTGCAAGAGATGCTTCCCGCGGCCAAACTCAAAGAGTATATGGAATTGAACATCATTCAGATTGCTCCCTTAGCTTTCATGCGCGGACGCACCCTGAATGACGCCGTAGTCATCCTCGATGAGGCGCAAAACACCACCCCCCAGCAACTCAAGATGTTCCTCACCCGCATGGGACTCAACACCAAGATGATTGTGACGGGCGACATCACCCAGATCGACCTGCCGCGTGCCCAACGCTCGGGCTTGGTGCAATCGATGCAGATACTCAAAGGGGTGAAAGGAGTCAGCTTTGTGGAGCTAAATAAGAAGGACATTGTACGGCATCAGCTGGTTACCCGCATCGTGGATGCCTACGAAAAGTTCGACAAACAAGAGAAACTCATTAATGATATACAACAATGAATGCTTTAACAAGAACCGACTTTAGCTTTAAAGGTCAACAAAGCGTGTACCACGGAAAGGTACGCGATGTGTATAACATCAACGGCGATCTCCTGGTGATGGTGGCCACCGATCGCATCTCGGCCTTCGATGTCGTGCTGCCCGAAGGCATTCCCTACAAAGGACAGATGCTCAACCAGCTGGCCGCCAAGTTTCTGGATGCCACTACCGACATTTGCCCCAACTGGAAGCTGGCCACACCCGATGCCATGGTCACCGTCGGATTGCTTTGCGAAGGATTTCCCGTAGAAATGATTGTGCGCGGCTACCTGTGCGGAAGTGCCTGGCGTGCCTACAAAAACGGCGTGCGGGAAATCTGTGGCGTAGCCCTGCCCGAAGGAATGAAAGAGAACCAACGCTTTCCACATCCCATCATCACCCCTACTACCAAAGCCGAGCAAGGATTGCACGACGAAGACATCTCCAAAGCCGAGATTCTAGCCCAAGGATTGGCCACACCCGGGGAATACGCCCTGCTGGAGAAATATACGCTCGCTCTTTTTGAACGGGGAAGCCAGATTGCCGCCAACCGCGGGTTGATATTGGTCGATACCAAGTACGAATTCGGCCGTCGGGGGGGCGAAATCTTCCTTATGGACGAGATTCACACGCCCGACTCCAGCCGCTACTTCTATGCCGACGGCTACGAAGAACGTTTTCGCGCCGGTCAGCCGCAGCGCCAGCTCTCCAAAGAATTTGTCCGCGAGTGGCTCATGGAGAACGGCTTCCAAGGAAAAACCGGACAAACGGTACCCGAAATGACCCCGGAGATTGTCCGTTCCATCAGTGACCGTTACATCGAACTCTACGAACACATCACCGGTGAGGCTTTCATACGCCAGGAGAGCGCCGACATTGCCTCCCGCATCGAAAAGAACATCGAATCCTATCTGCGATGACCGTCATGCCCTACGGAAACCAGCCGGGAACCAAGAGCCAACAAGTTGAACAGATGTTTAACACCATTGCCACGGACTACGACCGACTCAATCACGCCCTGGCGCTGGGTATCGATCGCCGGTGGCGACGGACGGCCATCCGTTCGTTGTTGCCCTATCGCCCCGGGCAAATCTTAGATGTGGCAACCGGTACGGGCGACTTCGCCCTCTTAAACTACCGTTTGCTCCGACCCGGGCAGATTACCGGCATCGACCTGTCCGAGGGCATGATGGAAGTGGCGCGTGCCAAAGTGGAAAAAGCGGGACTCGCCGACCGCATCCGCCTGCGCCGCGAAGATTGCACCCATCTTTCGTTTGCCGACGGCAGTTTCGACGCCGTCACCGTGGCCTTCGGCGTGCGCAACTTCGAGCATCTGAATCGTTGCCTCGAAGAGATGTTTCGCGTGCTGCGCCCGGGCGGACAGTTAGTGATTTTGGAGCTGTCGGTTCCTGCGCGCTTCCCCATGCGGCAGCTCTACGGCCTCTACTCGGCCGTAGTGATTCCCCTACTGGGACGATTGCTCTCGCGCGGGGGGAGTGCCTACACCTATCTGCCGCAAAGCATTCGCGCCTTCCCGCAAGGCCGTGCCTTGCAAACCATTATCGCCAAAGCCGGCTTCGGGGAGGTCTCTTTCCGCAGGCTGACCGCCGGCATCTGCACCCTGTACCAAGCAACCAAAACAACGTAACGACAAACGCATATTTATATCTATCTCATAAAACACATTCAACAGTATGAAAAAGTATGGACTCATTGGCTATCCGCTGAAGCATTCGTTCTCCTGCGGATACTTTAACGAGAAGTTTGAATCCGAACAGATTGATGCCCAATACGTCAACTTCGAGATTCCCGACATCCGCAATGTCACGGAGGTGATTGCCCAGAACGAGAACCTTTGCGGCCTCAACGTAACCATCCCCTACAAGGAGAAGGTAATTCCCTACCTCGATGAATTAGACAAAGACACCGCCAAGATTGGAGCGGTCAACGTCATCAAACTGATTCGGCAGAAGGGCAAAGTCCGCCTGGTAGGCTACAACTCCGATATCATCGGCTTCACCCAATCCATCGAGCCGCTGCTCAAGCCTCATCACCAGCGGGCGCTCATTCTGGGCACGGGCGGAGGCGCTAAAGCCGCCTATCACGGGCTGTGCAACCTCGGACGCGCCTGTACCTACGTCTCGCGCACCCGTCGCGACCAGGAAACCATCACCTACAACGACCTCACCCCCGAAGTGATGGCCGCCCACACCATTATCGTCAATTGCACGCCCGTGGGCATGTATCCCAAGGTCGATTTCTGCCCCGACATTCCCTACGGGCAGCTCACCGCCGACCACCTGCTCTACGACTTGCTCTACAACCCCAACGAAACCCTCTTCATGAAGCGGGGCAAGGCGCAAGGCGCCGAAGTGAAGAACGGCCTGGAGATGCTGCTGCTGCAAGCCTTCGCCGCCTGGAACATCTGGAACGCATAATCCGGGGAAAGCCGCGCCGCGGCACCCTTTTCACGTATGAAGAAGCCCTTTAGATACGCGCTCTGTGCGCTCCTGACCCTGCTGCTACTGGCGCTGGCCGGTGCCGGCGTCTATCTGTTTGAATTTTCCCTGCATCCCTCCCGGAACGAGGGGCGCAACACGGTGGGATCGTATGCCTACCTCTTCGATACCTATCCACAGACCATCGGATGGATTGATAGCTTGCAGAGCGAAGGCGCCTTGCGCGACACTTTCCTTGTCAGCCGGCAGGGAGGCCGCCTGCATGCCCTCTATGTGCCCGCCGCCGTGCCGACCAGCCATACCGCAGTGATTGTACACGGCTACACCGACTGCAGCGTGCGCATGTTGATGATAGGATACCTCTACCACCGTCATCTTGGCTACAACATTCTCTTGCCCGACCTTCATGCCCACGGGCAAAGCGAAGGCACCTACATCCGGATGGGCTGGCTCGATCGTCTTGATCTGCTCGGCTGGATGCAATTGGCCAACGAACGGTTCGGCGGACAAACCCGGCAGGTGCTTCACGGCATTTCCATGGGCGCCTCGGCCGTGATGATGCTCTCGGGCGAGCAGCTCCCCCCGTATGTGGCTTGCATCATAGAAGATTGCGGCTATACCGACGTCTTCGACCAATTCGCCTACATTATGAAGCGCGATTTTGGTCTGCCCGCCTTTCCGCTCCTGTATACGGCCAATGTGGTGAGTCGTTTGGCCGATGATTGGGGCGTATGGTTCACCGGCGCCTCGGCCGTGCAGCAAGTGGCCAAGTGTAAGCTCCCGATGCTCTTTATTCACGGCGATGCCGACACCTATGTGCCCACGCGCATGGCCTACACGCTCTATGAAGCCAAACCATTGCCCAAAGAATTGTGGATTGTGCCCGAGGCCACGCATGCCATGAGTTATAAGATGCGCCCGGGGGAATACACGCGGCGGGTACGCGAGTTTGTAGAGCGGTATGTGGGGGAGTGAGGAAACAAAAAAAGTCCCCTCCCCGCCGGCGAGCTGAAAGCAAAGGGAAAGACTACGCCGGACGGGAAGGAGACTACCAGTATGCCAGAGGATGATTTATCCTTGCGGCGGCTCCTCTTCGTCGCCGTCGTTACCCCCGTTTCCGGGGGTATTATCCCCATCGGTGCCACCCTCTAAGGTGGCTTTTTGTCCTAAGACACTCCGCTTGTATTCTACAATCACCGCATTGACGTAATCCCGAAAAGCGGCGAACTTAGTCTCTCCGTTCAGGCCCATGAGCACATTTACGGTCTTGATAAGCTCGTGGTACGACTCGATAAAGGCTTTCACCACGGCCTGTGTCTGCCCCAGAGGCATCTGCGACGCCTCCTCGTTGACCTCTTTCTCGAGTGCCACCACTTCGTTGTTCCCCTGCTCCATCATATCGACGTAGGGCGTGAGGTTCAACAATTTCACATCCTTGCCCAAGCCTGCGGCATTGCGCAAGTCGGGAATAAACTGAAGCATCACGGCCGTTTGCTTCACCCGGGCCATTTTGCTTGAAAAATGGTAGAGATTCAGGTGATCAAACAATCGCTCATACGCCTGGTGCTCGGCACCCTCGGCGTGACGGAAGAATGCCAGGGCGCTTTTGTAGCCGCTAAATCCGCGGTCGCGCTTGGCATCGGCCACACTCAACTCCTGCGTGTGGCTTTTCTTTTGAGAAAGCTTCACACGGGCATTGAGCTTGCCCAACAAGTCAATAAATGCGCGGGCTTGCACCGGCGCCTGCTGTAAAATGGCGGGAGTCTCTTCCAGTTTCTCCTCCACGGCTTGACCGAACGAGGCCAGCTCAATCTGTTTGAGCTTCTGCAAGTTGAGATTTTGAATAGTCTCCATGAAAAAATGGTTTTTTGGTTAATAATAAAATTAGTTTTGAACAGTTGTGATGCTCTCTACGTCGCGGTTTGCTTGGTTGCGTCAGGGAGAGATTTGCTGAATTCGGCGGCAAAAGTAACGCAAAGAATGATTCCCTGCAAATCGGAAATGTAAAAAAATTCCAAAATAAACTAATTTTCCGGCAGGAACCGCCCTTTTTTTTGGAATTGTTTGACAAGTCGCGTTGGAATATAACTTTTGTCTGAAATTATACAACTTTTCCGGCGGGAGTAACCCTTTTATTCGGAATAATATGACTTTTCCCGCGGAAGTAGCGCTATTATTCGGAATAAAACCGTTTTTCCGGCGGGAAAAACACTATTATTCGGAAGGATATGACTTTTCCGGCGGGAAAAACGGTTTCGTTCGGGAAGAGGCCGTTTCTCCCGCCGGCTTCCCATTTTCGCCAACTACTTAAACCAAAATGCGCCAATCACTTAAATAAAAATGCGCCAATCGCTTAAATTTGGAATGCGCTGCGTACCTTTGTGCCGAATTGAAACGAAAAAGAAATGGCAGAAACAACCTATCATCCCCGCTTGGCCGACCATCTGGTGCGCGCAAAGCTATCCTCTTCGGGCGCGCTGCTGATTGAAGGTCCCAAATGGTGTGGCAAGACGCGCACCGGACGGGAAGCGGCCGAAAGTGTCCTTTACATGCAAGACCCCGACCACAGCGCCGGCTATTTGCGCTTGGCCGACGTCATGCCTTCGCGCTTGCTGCTCGGACCCAAGCCCCGTTTGATTGATGAATGGCAAGAGGCGCCCGTTTTGTGGGATGCAGTGCGATTCGACGTAGATCGGACGGGCGAATGGGGGCAATACATCCTCACGGGTTCGGCCGTGCCGCGGGAAGATGAGCAACCCAGACATACGGGAACCGGACGCATTGCCCGACTGCGGATGCGACCGATGTCTTTGGTTGAATCGGGCGAGTCCAGCGGCGTGGTCTCGCTCAAAATGTTGTTCGACGGGGCGACGGATATGGCTGGTGAGAGCCGACTGAGCGTTCCCGACCTCGCCCGGGCAATTTGTCGCGGCGGATGGCCTGAGGCGGTGGTCAAAGGGGTGGATTCGGAGCAGGTGGCGCGCAACTACGTAGAGGCGGTCATTCACTTGGATGTGCAGCGGGTAGATGGCGTAGACCGCAATCCGCAGCGCGTGCGCGGGCTGTTGCGCTCCTACGCCCGCAACCTTTCCACGCTGGCTTCGCTCACTACCTTGCTGGAGGATGTCCGCGGGGGCGACACCGCCTTTTCGGAACCGACGATGCACAGCTATCTGCAGGCGTTGCGACGCATTTTCCTCATCGAAGATGTGCCGGCATGGAAACCTTCGCTGCGTTCCAAGTCGGCCATTCGCACCTCCGACAAGCGGCAGTTTGTCGACCCCTCGATTGCGGCAGCCGTGATGTTGGCCAATGCCGAGAGCCTGCTGAACGATTTTGAATACTTCGGATTTCTTTTCGAGTCGCTCGTTACGCGCGATTTGCGCATCTATGCGCAAACCATCGACGGCGAAATCTATCACTATCGCGATAAAGAGAAGCTGGAAGCCGACCTGATTATCCGCCTGCACGACAATCGGTGGGCGGGGGTGGAGGTAAAGCTGGGTAGCCGTGAGATTGAGGCGGCGGCCGCGAACCTGTGCCGGTTGCGTGCCAAGGTAGACACCTCGAAGGTGGGAGAACCCGCTTTCCTGATGGTGGTCACCGGCGGGCAGTTCGCTTACCGGCGTCCCGATGGGGTGTGGGTGGTTCCGCTGGGTTGCCTGGGCGCTTAATCACCCCCGTTTGCGCCCATACCCGAACATAAAGTAGAGTCCGGCCAAAATAAAGGGGATGCTGAGCCATTGTCCCATGTCCAGCACCATGTTTTTCTCGAAATCGACCTGCTCCATCTTGATAAACTCAATGAAAAAGCGGAAGGTGAAGATGCTGGCGATGCACAGCCCGAAGAAAAAGCCGCGCCGCAGCGTTTTGCCCCGTGTTTTGTAGAGGTAGAGCATCATGCCGAAGATCAGCAGGTAGGCCAGTGCTTCGTAGAGCTGGGCGGGGTGGCGCGGCTGCATGTCCACGTGCGGAAAGACAAAGGCCCAGGGCACGGTGGTGGCATCGCCCACAATCTCTTGATTCATCAGGTTGGCCAGCCGGATAAAGCAGGCGCAAACGGGAGCGGCCACGCCCATGATGTCCAACACGTCCATGAAGTGCATTTTGTATTTCCGACAGTAGAGCCAGAGCGAAACAATCAGGCCGGCCGTGCCTCCGTGGCTGGCCAGTCCGGCGTAGCCTGTCCAATGCCAGCCGGCGGCATCGTGTCGAAAGGGCAGGAAAACCTCGAGCGTGGTGTAGAAGTTGGAAAAGTAGTAGCCGTGCTCGTTATAGAAGAGGCAATGTCCCAATCGTGCCCCCAGGAGGATGCCGAAGAAGCAGTAGAAGAAGAGGGGTTCGAACTTCTCTTCGCCAATCTTCTTGTCGCGGTAGATGTAGTGAACCACATAGGCGGAAAGCGCGATGCCAACCACCCAAAGCAGGCCGTAGTAGCGCACGGGGATGCCGAAAATACGGAAGATTTCGGGATCGGGATTCCAGGTGATAAAGAGTGAGGTCATAAGGAGAGTTTTTTAAGGGATACTGTTCATCGGGCGACAGGGGGTTAGACGTTGAAGCGGAAGTGCATGATGTCGCCGTCTTGCACCACGTATTCTTTGCCTTCGACGCTGAGCTTGCCCGCTTCACGCACGGCTGCCTCGCTGCCGTAGGCCAGAAAATCGGCATACTTAATCACCTCGGCGCGGATGAAGCCTTTCTCGAAGTCGGTGTGTATCACCCCGGCGCACCCCGGCGCTTTCCAACCCTTATGATAGGTCCAGGCACGCACTTCGTCTTCGCCCGCGGTCAAAAACGTCTCGAGGTTGAGCAGTTGGTAGGCCGCCTTGATGAGGCGGTTGACTCCCGATTCCGCCAGTCCCGCTTCCGCCAGGAAAAGCTGCCGGTCTTCGTAGGTTTCCAACTCGGCAATGTCGGCTTCGGTCTTGGCGGCGACCACCAGGATGTCGGCCTCTTCGTTTTTCACCGCCGTGCGAACGGCCTGGACGTAGGCATTACCGCTTACGGCCGATGCCTCGTCCACGTTGCAGACGTAAAGCACCGGTTTGGCCGTCAGTAGGAACAGATCGCGGGCGGCGCGCTGCTCATCTTTGGTCTCGAAGCTGACGGTACGCGCCGAAAGACCCTGACTGAGCGCCGCTTTAAACTTGAGCAGCACCTCCAGCAGCAGTTTGGCCGCCTTGTCGCCGCCGGTCTGTGCCTGTTTCTGCACTTTTTGGATGCGGGCGTCGATGGTCTCGAGGTCTTTGATTTGCAATTCGGCATCGATAATCTCTTTGTCGCGGACGGGATCGACCGAGCCGTCGACATGGGTCACGTTCTCGTCGTCGAAGCAGCGCAACACATGCAGGATGGCGTCGGTCTCACGGATGTTGGCCAAAAACTTGTTGCCCAAGCCTTCGCCCTTGCTCGCCCCCTTGACCAAGCCGGCAATATCCACAATCTCCACCGTGGTGGGCACGATGCGCCGGGGATGTACCAGCTCGGCCAGGCGCGTGAGCCGTTCGTCGGGACCGGTGATCACGCCCACGTTGGGTTCGATGGTGCAGAAGGGGAAGTTGGCCGCTTGCGCCCGGGCGCTCGACAAACAGTTGAAAAGGGTCGATTTTCCTACGTTGGGAAGGCCGACTATGCCACATTGTAATGCCATATTTTAATAGGATTGAGTTATAGATATGTTTTTAGGATTGCTGCCTTGCGCGCCGTGCTCTGGTCAATGACCTTCCGGGCTTGGGCTATTTGAAGTTCGATGGTTTCTAATTGGGAGGCGATTTTGCTTTGCGCTTCCAAGGAAGGAAGGGGTATGGGTATGGTAGAAATAAGTTTCTGGTTCAAACTTTTAATGTTTGAACCACTACTACCTGTGGCGAATTGCTTTCTAATAGCATTTATTCGCAGATAATAGCAAAGGAATTTGGGATGAACCTTTGTGGTGTCGGGCCGCAATCTAATCGTAAAGCCCGAAAACGAAGTGGTTGCGAAGGTCTTATCGATAAATAGGATTCTACCCACTAAATTGGAAGACCCGTTAGAGCGTACAATCAACAAGTCATTCTTTTTTAGTAGATAATCATCGGGCAATTCACCTTCAATTTGAATACGGTTAATCTTCTCCCATTCGGGAACAATATTGTCGCGGAAATCACCTACGCCGATGATGTTGATCGTCTCTCCTACACTATTACGGTTATAGTTCAGTCCGTTTTTGAAAGATACAAGTTTATTTAGCTCAACCGAAGTCGCCTTCAGGTTTTGGAATAGTTCTTCCGTATAAGATGCGTGCTGCTCTATCTCTTCTTTTGCCCTGGCTACCTCTTTCTCCACCTCCATTATTTCATTAACAATCTTCTCTTGGACTTCTTTGGGGGGAACGGGAACAGATAGCGATAAAAATTGCTCCATATCTATATTCTTTTGAGCGACACCTCTACCGCATTGATATATTCTTTCCTGGTTTAAAGATAAATACGTATCGATATAGTTGCTGGAGAGTGAGGCTGTTTTTGAAGAGAGTGTTAATCCCGAATCGTTCAGGAAAAACCTGCCTTTAACGAATCGTACGCATTCGGGCGACATGCCGAAGCGGGAATAGATGTATCTATCTTCTCTGTTATATTTATCTGCTCTAAAAGTTTCTCCACCACCGCCATATACGGGATATAATTTGCCGGCTTCCGATTTACGCACAATTCTATCGCCATATTCTATTGTTGCAAGATTAGACAACGGGTATAGCGGCCAGCGGCTCTCAATCTTTACGCTCTTTTTAGCCGCCAACGAGAGGGTCTTCTCAAAGTCCGCCCGATCGAAGGTGAGCAGTTCTACCAGGTTCATCGTGAACACATGTGCTTTCATCTCCTCGGGAATATCCGAAAGTGGTTCGCCCTTAAAGGCTTTGTAGATGTAAGTACTTGCTTTTGCCGGATTGTCATAGCTGTCGGCATCGAAGAGCATCGTACATTCGGCAATCTCTTTGCCGCGCTGGATAGCATGTATCCCTTCGCTGCCGCGCCGGGCGGAAAATTCATAGCCCAAGAAGCGTTTTTCCTCCTCTTTGGAACCGCTCTTGATGAGAACGGTCTGTTGCGGGTAGGCAAGAATGAAATAGGTTAGCTTCTCTTCCTCTATTGCCAGGGTTTTCTCAAAAAACTCGCTCTCTTTCTTGGTTTTTATCCGGTTTTGATACGCTTTATATAGCGGATGGGAAAGTACGCGCTCGTTGGGATGCTTCTTCAACAGCGTAAGATAATCATCCAGGTGTAATCCGTTCCAAACATGTTCCACATACTTAGCTGCCGGACGTTCTATGCCACCGATGGTAATATCTGCCGAAGGATTGGCAAGAAAGGCTTGGATAGATTTCCGAATGTTGATACAGTCGTAGTTTCCGCGTCGGCGCAGGAAGAGTACCACCGTGTTGGTCCCCGTAGCCATAAAGGTGTTGGAGCCAAACTCTGTGATGGCAATCAGGTTGAAATATTGCAGGAGGATTTCGCGCGTTTTGGTGTAGATGCCGGCGTTCGTCAGCATGGAGCTGGGCAAAATGATGCCGGCAACGCCTCCGTCCTTGAGTAATTGCTTGGCACGTTCCACAAAAAGACACTCTATTTCCGAACTGTTGTCTGTCAGGCTGTCGTATAACTCAAAGTCTTGCGCTCCGTAATATTCCCGCGCCACGTTTTTAAAGGCGGAAATCGAATAGGGGGGATTGGATAGGACGATGTCGAATTGCTTGTTCTCTTGGGGGAATGTGGCGTCTTTAACAGCCAGTTTCCCTTTGTATTCGGGGTAACCGAATCGTGCCAAGCCGTCGGAGTGGATGACATTGGCCAATCCGTCGCCATGCAAATAGCAACCTACCTTGCCTACCTTGACCAAGCGGTAATCTTTGTCGATGCCATACACATATTGCAATGCCCAGCCGTAGGGATCTATCTTGCTCTTCTCGATGAGCTTGACAGCCTCCGTCTTCAACCCTTTGCGCACTTGCCCCTGAAGCAGGCACTGAATCTCATTCATGCTTTCGGTGATGAAATGACCGCTACCCGATGCGTAATCGATAATATAGGGCAGCAGATCGTCTTTTTTCCCCTCCAGCAGTTTTGCGCTTAGAATCGCATCAACAGGCAATGATTTAATAATGAACTGAGCCACCGGAACGGGCGTAAAGAACTGACCCGATTCTTGTTTGAAGCCGGTGGTCAACAATAGTTCGAAGAAATCGGAAAGGTATTGTTGTTTGGCAGCGTAACGTATCTTATAACCCTGCAGAAGCTCTACCACTTGCTTAACCACCACGGCGTTTTCCTTAAAAGACTTCTCGTCGTAGACCTCTTTAATGGCAAATTCATTGTTTTTTTCCAGACGAATCTTATTAATCTCTTTCAAAAGGTCGTTTTTGTCTTCATCGGTGAGATTTTGGTATCGGTTTTTAAACTGCTCTTCCGAGAAATCGGTGACGTGCTTGTCGAGAAACTCCCACATCCCCTCCTTATATAAATCGGTGAGGCGCAATTGAAAGGAGGTGTCGTCATCGATGCCCTCCTTCCATTGAAAAGCCAATTCGCGTGTGCTCCCTTCGCACTCTTTCTCATCGTATATCTTGCAAAGGAACAGCGTGAATATTTTATTGAAGGCATTGGGCTTATCCGAGACGACATTGTGCCGTAGAATCTCCAAAAACCGGTTGAAGATGAAACCGCTGTCTTCCGGTTGAATGGTTTTCAAATCGTCCATGGTGAGTGCTTTGCTCTCAAAGTTGTATGGCTTCACCCACTCTTCGAAAATGCCGTTGTCTTTCGTTAGTTTATTCCATTTCTCATAGAAATCGTTCACATCTCCTGCCCGATACGCTTCTTCTATCTTGATAATCTCGTTTCGGTACCGAATTTCATGCCGTGCGTCCAGATGCGAAGTATAAAGCATGAGTACATCGGCATGATTGCTGAATTTGAAATAAGTAAAGAGCTGTCCGCCGTCTTTATGGAGTTTGCCGGATTCTTTCTCGAATTCTTTGCCGAACGTCTTGCATTCGATTAGTAAATAGTCGGTGCCGTCACTCCGCCGCACGCAAATATCCAATCTGCCGGAAGTGCCGTGTCCGGCCGGCCACGTTTTCTCCAACACAATCTGTTGGGGAGGGTATCCTTTGGTGAGTAATCGGTCTACGCACTCTAATACAACAAAATTCTCCGGTTGGGAGAAATTTTGGGTGGTCTTGCTCTCGGAGGTGATGAGATTGCCGTAATGAATGGTTTGCTTTTCTACATTTACTTCGAGCGAATAGTTTTCATGTTGTTGGTATTTCTTTATGTATATACCAACAGCATTTTCTTTAGGGATAAATCCCATCTTGTTAAGTAATTGCATGTAAGTCATAAGGGGAATATTCATTTTCGCAACAAAGGTAGAAAATAAACTATATAAGTGAGGAATTACGCCGCTTATTATCTCCTACCAGCACTCCACCTCACTTTCTACCTCCGGCATCCGTTCTTTACGAAAGACCGGATCCTTGATTCCCGCCCGTTTTTGTGCCCGATAGTCGTCTAAAAGACGGAATGCCTGCTTGCCCAGCAACGAAATGGCGATGAGGTTGCACAAGGCCATCAGTCCCATGGTGATGTCGGCCAACACCCAGGCCAAATCCAGGGCGGCCAGGGCGCCGAAGAGCACCATCGCGCCCACGGCCAGGCGATAGGCGTGCATCACCCACGGAGAAGGGGTGAGGTAGCGCACATTGGCCTCTCCGTAGTAGTAGTTGCCCAAAATGCTGCTGAAGGCAAAGAAAAAGAGCGCCACGGCCACGAAAATATGGCCGGATGCGCCGATAGTGTGCCTCAGGGCTTCTTGGGTGAGCTGGACTCCGGAGAATGTTCCATCCAGCGGAGCGTCGCTGCACAGGATAATGAAGGCGGTGCACGAACAAATCAGCAACGTGTCGGTGAAAACCCCCAAGGTTTGAATCAGTCCCTGCTTGACCGGATGGGAAGTGTGTGCCGTGGCCGCGGCATTGGGCGCCGACCCCATGCCCGCCTCGTTACTGAAGAGGCCGCGGCGGATTCCTTGCATCAGGGCGGCTCCCACGCCGCCGCCCAAGGCCTGTTCCCAGCCGAAAGCATGCGAAACAATCAGGCGGAAGACCGCGGGCAGCGCGCCCAGGTTCATCGCCACTATCACCAGCGCCAGTGCCACGTAGCCGAGCGCCATCACCGGCACCACCACGCTGCTCACGCGGGCGATGCGCTGCACCCCTCCGAAGATAATCAGCAGGGTGACCACCGCCAGGCAAATGCCCACGGTGAGGTTATCCCATCCGAAGGCCAGTTCGAAAGCATCGCAAATGGTGTTGCTCTGCACCGAGTTGAAGGCAAATCCGAAGGTCAGGATGATCAGTACCGCAAAGAGTGCTCCCATCCACGGCTGCTTCAAGCCCCGACGCATGTAGTAGGCCGGTCCGCCCACGAACGAATCTTTTCCCTTCACCTTGTAGAGCTGTGCCAGGGTAGATTCCACGAACGAGCTGGCCGCCCCCAGCAAAGCAATCACCCACATCCAGAAAATCGCGCCCGGACCACCCATGGTGATGGCCGTGGCCACGCCGGCCAGGTTGCCCGTGCCCACCCGGCTGGCAATGGAGATGGCAAACGCCTGAAACGAAGAGATTTGTTTCCCGCCCCGGGCTGTTTTCCCGCCGGCCGACTCGCCCAACAGGCGAATCATTTCGCCCAGCATGCGGAATTGTACGAAACGGGTGCGCAGGGTGAACCAAAGCGCACAGCCCAACAGCAGGGCAATCAGGAGGTAGGTCCAGAGATAGTCGTTGAGCTGACTGATAAAGGTTTGCATGGGCAGAGGGGGGTTAGAAGAGGGGAATGGTGTAGTGAGTATGCATCCGGGCGCCGCCGACGACGCTCAATTGAACCGTTCCGGCGGCTCCTTCGACCGAGCGGAGCAGCAGTTGCGCCTTGCCGTTGAAGGTGTGGATGCCGAAAGGTTGCGGGTGGTCGGCGGGAAGGGGACGCTCTACGTGGTCGAAGGCCGAATCGCCGTTGCCGTAGCCCAAGATAACGGCGCCGCCGCTAACCGTCACCTCCAGTGCGAGGTTGGCATCGGGCACTTCGCGTCCCTTGGCGTCGGTAATGCTCAAATCGACCACGATGAGGTCTTGCCCGTCGGCACGCAACGAATCTTTGTGCGGGCGCAGCACGATGTGTGCGGGCGCAGTGGTGGTGGCGATTTCCCGCCGCAGTTGCAAACGACCGTTTTTATATCCTTTGGCCAGCAAACGGCCGGGCATGTAACGAGTAGTCCAGCTGACGTGTCCATTGGGCGGAACCCTCTGCTTCTTCAGCCGTTTTGCGTTGACCCAAAGCTCCACCTCATCGCAGTTGGTGTAGGCGCACACCCGAACGGTGTCGCCTTCGTGGCCTTGAAGGTTCCAGTGCGGCGAAAGATGCAATACCGGCCTCTGGCTCCACCAGGCCTGCAGGTAAAAAGCCTCATCTTTGGGGAAGCCGCAATAGTCCAGAATGCCGAATTGCGATCCGGTGGCGGGGAAACTAAGCGGATTGGGTTCGCCGCGGTAATCAAACCCCGTCCAAAAGAAAACTCCGGCCAACCAAGGGCGACCGGCATAGAACTTCCAGCCGCGCTCAATGACCTGAAGCGGTTGGGAGGCATCGGCCGGAAGACGATTGAGAGAAACCATTCGTCCGCTGCCCGCCTGGGGGAAATAGACGCCGCGGGTGCCGCTTCCGGTGGTCTCTTCGGACCCATACGCACGGCGTTGGGGAAAACGGCGCCGTTCATTGTCCACTCCGTTTTGGATGAAATAGTTATAGCCCGCCACTTCCACGCCTTGCTCGAGGGTGCGGCCGCCCGAGTTGCCGTAGGTAGACAGACGCGTAGTGTCGAGCGTGTGTAGGAAGGCCGTCATAGTGCGGGCGATGTCGCGCCCGCGCTCATTCCCCTCAATAGCCCACTCTTCGTTGCCTACACTCCAAAGAATGATGGAAGGGTGATTGCGGTCGCGCACCACCATACGGCTAAGCAGGTCGAAGTGAACGTCGTTGACGCCCATCAAACGGTTTTCCGCAATCACCAACACGCCCATGCGGTCGCACAAATCCAAAAGAGCAGGTGAGGCAGGGTTGTGGGAGCAGCGAATGGCGTTACACCCCAGCTCTTTGAGGCGTTCGAGGCGGTACCTCCACAATTCGTCGGGAATGCCGCTGCCCACGCCGGCGTGATCTTGATGAATGTTGGTGCCCTTGAGCTTCACGGCACGGCCGTTGAGGAAAAAACCACGGTCGGCATCGAAGCGGACGGTGCGAATACCCACGGAGGTGGGATAGCTGTCGGTTAGGACGCCCTCCCGATAGATTTCGGTTTGCAGGGTGTAGAGATGGGGCTGCTCCAAACTCCATAACAGGGGTTGATTCACCGTGAGGCTTTGTTGCAGATGAGCGGAGGTTCGTGCCGAAGCCCGGGCGGCGGCGCGTGTGCGGGCAACCTCTCTTCCGTCGGCCGCAAGGAGGCGTTGAATCACCTCAAAGTGAAGTGCCTCGAGCGCATCGTTCGCCACCTGGGTGGAGATGTGCAGTTGGGCACAGGTCAGGGAGTCGTTCAACGTGGAGGTCACGAAGGTGCCAAACTCTTTGACGTGTAGCGGCGCGGTTTTCAACAGCCACACATTGCGGTAGATGCCGGCACCTTCATAAAACCAACCCTCTTCCATCGAGGCGTCAACGCGCACACAAAGAATGTTCTCGCCGCCGTAGTTCAGATACTCGGTCAGGTCGTAGAGCTGCGTGGCATATCCGCTCGGCTCGCCTCCAAGGTAGAATCCGTTGCAGAACACCTGCGCATCGCGAAAGATGCCGTCGAATCGCACCTCGATGTGGCTTCCGCGGTCGCTTTCGGGGAGATAGAAGCGGCGGCGATACCAGCCGACGCTGTTTTCGGGATGGTTCCAACCCACGGTTTTGTAGCCGTGGCTGTGACTTGCCGCTGCACTGTAGGGCAAATCCACCACCCAATCGTGCGGCAGGGAGATGCGCGCCCAGGTGCTGTCGTTGAACGCTGTCCAACTGGGTCCCCTGTTCTGGTTATGGGCTTGCGCCTTGGTCAGATAGGTAAAGTATTCGGTGCCGTGGGTGAAATCTTTCTGCTTGTCGGCGGCATGACCGTAGGCAAATCGCCAGTCGTTGTTCAGCAACAGTTGTTGCCGCACAGATTGTGCGGCCAGAGTGCCGCTAAGGCATCCCCAGAAGAGGAACGTAAGGATTCTCTTTTTCATGGTGCCAATAGAAGGAGCTATTTATAAAAAACAAAGTAGACGGCTAACACCAAGCAGACGAAGGCAGCCAAATGATTCCAGTGGAGCGCTTCCCCCTTAAACAGCAGGGTGGAGAAAAGGGTGAAAACCACCAAGGTCACCACCTCTTGAATCACTTTGAGCTGCATCAGCGTAAAAGGGCCTCCGTTGCCGACAAATCCCATGCGGTTGGCCGGCACCTGAAAGGCATATTCGGCCAGCGCAATCGACCACGAGAAGAGAATCACCGCATAGAGCGGCCAAGAAGAGATGACTTTCATCTCCTGCAACTTGAGATGGCCGTACCAAGCGAAGGTCATAAACAAATTGGAGATGACCAGCAACAGGATGGTGTGAAACGCTTTCATTCGATAACCAACCGACGGTATTTGGAAGATTTCACCCGATAGCGGAGCGGAATTTCGCGTTGTTCACCCGGCCGGAGCGTAAGTTGCCAGGTGATGATGCCGGTCTGGTCGTTTAACTTGCCGCCTCCCAACTCTTCGGGGCTGACGGTGATGTCGTTGCTCCGCGAGACGGGTAATTGGTCGTATAACGTGAGTGTAACCGGCTCTTGGCGGGTGTTGCGTACCGTAAGCTTCCAGGCGAGCGATTGTGTTTGGTTGCTACCGATGAATTGACGCGAGGTGAATGCTTTCTCTTTGGTGCGTTGCACCGCAATGCGCCGGTCTCGTCCCAACGAGAAGGAGAGGGTGTCGTTTAGCTGCCCGGCATTCACAATGGATTTGCCGATGAAGGTCTCTTCAAAGTAGATATTGGCTTCGCCCTCCAACAGATTCAGACGCTCCCAGTCGGTGATGCGGGCGGTGAGGAAGGCATCTTTGTCGAGCTTGGGAGTGCTCTCGTAGGTGTAGGAAGCAGGCACTTCGTAACGCCCGATTTCGGCAACCACCGGCTTGTTGTTCGACGGAATGGTGTAGGATTGTTGAATGTCGAACTCATAACCCGTTTGGGTTTGGGTTTGCTCTACGGCAAGCGGCGCGGCGGGTTCTTCTTCGAGTTGTTTAACCGATCGTGTGCCTCTTCCACGGATTGTTATACCAGCAGCTCTTCCTTGTAGTGCGCCTGTAAGTCCACTGCCATAGCCGGTCACCACCACCTCCTCCAACCTTTGCACATCTTCTTTCAGGGTCACATTCATTACGCTGCTTTGTATGGGCTTTGTTTGTGTCACCATACCGATAAAGGCAAATTCAAGGCTTTTAGCACCGTTGGGAACAGTAAGCGAATAGTTCCCGTTGACGTCGGTAATTGTTCCAATGGTAGTACCTGGTATTATTACCGACGCGCCGATAATCGGCTCTTTGTCGGAGTCGGCTATTACCCTTCCGGATACGGTGTTTCCTACTATGTTTGTACTGTAGCGCGGGGCGGCCAGTCCGTAATCGAGCCAATAGGTTTGCAGTTGGGGCGCTACATTGTCGACAGAAGGGTTTGACGACGAAAGTTTAAGGCGGACATTCTTCCACTCTTCCCGTGTGTTTTGAAAGAGATTGGCTTTATAAACGATACTAACCGGAGAAGTAAGACCGGTGGAGCGGATGTCGTAGCCGGGGAACCAGCCGGCATTCTTCACGTAGTAGGTCAGCGTGAAAGTGGCCGTGCCTGCAACGGGTGCAACAACGGAAACGGCTATCTCGCTCATCGGTTTCTCGCGTCTGCCGGCGAGTTGTTCCAATTCTCCGGTGAGCTGGTTTTTGCGCTGGTTGAGTTCGGCGAGTTGCTGGTCAACAGCCAGCTCTTTACTCTTCAGCGCTTGTTGTCGGTCGGCATAGTATTGATTAATCTCTTTGATGGTCGCGGGCGAGGTGGTTTTGTCGCCGATGGTGCAGTTGGTTTTAACCATCTCTTGCTCGGCTTTGATGAGTTGGAGCGCGGCATTTTGCTCTTTCAACAACTTCTCCACTTTTTTCAGCTCGTCTTGAAGCTGTTGTTGCTGTCCGCTGACAGCCAAGCTGTCGGTATAGTTGAATTGCCGGTTCACTGCCGTCACAGTGAGTTGTCCTTTGACGCCAACCTGTATGCTTTTGGCATCTAAGTAGGGCGACAGTCCGGTAAACAGCAAGGTGACATCGCCCGCAGGGATTGTTACCTGTTTGGTGCGGGTCACTTGAGCACCTTCGATAAACAGGGTGACCTGTTCGGCCGTGGTGTTGACCTTGATTTGCCCGGTAAGCAGCATGTTTGCCGAAAGCATCAGGCAAAGGAGTGTGATAAATCGTAGTGGTTTCATAAGAAAGGGGTGTTGAGATGTTCCGCAAAATTAATGCTTTCTTTAACTCTATTTATAGGATAGCTATTTCTTTTGCTTCATAAAATATAAGAGCATATCTAAGTAGCGGGGATACATTTCCGCCGCTTCATATTCCGCTATTTTCGCATTCACAGTTGCTTTAGGAAGTTTAATCAGGAGGGGAATCAGTTTTTCTTGCTCTGCTTTTCTGTCCGCCACTAAAGAATGGCAGTTTAGATTCAAAACATCAATAGCTTCTACTGCCTCCTTCAAATCTTGCGAAAGAGACACTTTCTTTTCCAAATATTCTTTCCATTGCCTATACGGGCCATTTGGTATGATTTCTCCCAAGGTATTATATCGAAAGAAACTGCTACATGTTTCTTCTTGAATAAACCCCCGTATCAATTTATCCTCTTTTGCTTCTCCACAATGTCGTTTGCTTCTTTCTTTCTTCTTCAACCCACGAGAATCTATGCAACAAGCGTACAAATTTTGGTAATCCATCTGCTTTTCAAAAATACCGTACACTCCTTTTTCAGGTATGAGGTGCTCATTATGTGCACCACCAGTCTTGTCGCCTTGAAAATGAGTGATCCGTTGTTGGCAATAGCAACAGATGAAATGTTGTTCCTTGCGAAGCTGCTCATTTAACGCAGCCTTACGATCAAATTGGTTGTACGAAAGTGACTGTGGCGGATCCATTTGATTCCGCTGTTTTTTCCACTCAGACATGTAGGCAGGCTCCTTGCCTTTCTTTATATAACGCATCCCCACACCTCCTAAAAGAAACTTAGCATCATATCCGCCCTTTGCAACGCGGTATGATCTATCCCCAGTAATTCTTCAAGTTCCTGCCTCAAAGCCAAGGCATTTGTGCTTCCCCCCTTGCCCTCCTCTATTAAAAGGTAATAGTTGGCCAAATCATTCTTTATGCGCTCGTCCATTTCGGCTACGCCAAGTTCATTTAGGATGTAATTGGCATCTCTTCCATGCTGTAAAGGAAAGTCATATACGTCGTTTCCCTTTATACTGAAAATTTTCCCGTCGTTCAAGGAGCCGATAACCAGCGGGGCGTGCGTGGTTACGATAAACTGAAGTTGCGGAAAGGCGGAACGCAAATCACCAATCACCTTTTTCTGCCATTGCGGATGCAAATGCAGATCTATTTCATCAAGAAGCACTACACCGGTTGTTTTCAGGGCTGCCTCTTTGCCAAAATGCGGGTTTAACAGGTAACATCGGAAAGCCATCTCCATCACAAGCGCCAACATGCTGCGTACGCCATCGGATAATAAATGAAACGGCATGCGTTCGTGTGAGTCGCGTTGAACAAGCAACAATTCCCCTAACTTGATATCAAAGAACAAGTCATCGCAATCAATACATTTCTTCACAGCCTCATTCACAGCCTCCAACACTGCAGAATGGGTGGTTTGTTGCTGAAGCACTGAAAGTGTTTCGGTATAATACAAGTCGAGAAAGAACTTGATGTTTGTTGTGGGGTCCAGCGCATTGAAATAGCCGCGCAAACGACTACCATCAGGCTCAATACCGTAGTCTTTCCGCTCTTTCTTAAAACGATCGGTGGAGTAATAGGTTACCAAAGGGATATTGACGGTATCCGCTTGACGAATCTTCTTTTGCATCTGTAAAGAGTAATTCTTTATCTCTTTTGCTTTCAACGAGCGGGTATTACCTCTTCTGGTATCCAAAGAGCGTTCCCAAACTATGCGGGCATTGCCTTCCATGGTATCCAAGGATTGTTCCCTAAATATTGGGTAAGGCGAAGCATCCGGTATTGCTTCCAAAACGCCCTCAGCTTGAATAACTACAGGATATTGCGCCTCAAGATTGGCTAAGCGCGCATCATCAAGCAGGATACTGGGGCTAGCTATTTTCTCTTTATATTTATCAACGCCCAGAAAAAGTGAGCCGATAGCGATACGGAGCGCCTCTAACATGGAGGTTTTTCCCGTTCCGTTTACTCCCACAAACACATTGAAGCGGGGATGAAATGCTACGTCAATTTGCTCGTAGCAACGGAAGTTTTTTAGCTGAAGCTTATCAATATACATGGCTCTATTCATTTAGTTCTGCGCAAAATTACATAAAAAACGCTATCCTCCCTACAATTATCGGAAAACGTTGTACATTTGTCCGATAATAAATAAAAAGTATGCATCGCACTCCCAACGCCAATCGTTTGCACATCGCGCTGTTCGGGCGCCGAAACAGCGGGAAGTCTTCCCTCATCAATGCGCTAACCGGACAAGACACCGCATTGGTTTCGCCCACCCCCGGCACCACCACCGACCCCGTACAGAAAGCCATGGAAATCTATCCCCTGGGTGCCTGTTTGTTGATTGACACCCCGGGATTCGACGACAGCGGCAGCTTGGGCGAGCTGCGGGTGGAGCGCACCTTGCAGATGGTGGAGAAGAGCGACATCGCCCTGCTGCTCTGCGAGGGCGAGGCCATCGACAAGGAGTGGAAGGAGAAACTCGAAGGAGTGGGAATTCCCACTATCCTTGTGCTGAACAAAGCCGACATCCGCATCGACACACAGGTGCAAGTGCGCCGCATCGAACAACTTTGCGGGGAAATCCCCTTGGTGGTCAGCGCCAAAGAGGGCATCGGCATGGACGACATCCGTCGGGCTATTATGGCCAAACTTCCCGGGGAGTTCGACGCACAAACCATCACTGGAGGACTTGCCGGCGAGGGAGATTTGGTGTTGCTGGTGATGCCGCAGGACATCCAGGCACCCAAAGGACGCCTCATCTTGCCGCAGGTGCAAACCCTGCGCGAACTGCTCGACAAGAAGTGTTTGGTGATGAGTTGTACCACCGATAAGTTAGCCCAAACGCTGCAAGCCTTGGCACATCCGCCACATCTTATCATCACCGACTCGCAGGTGTTCCGCACCGTCTACCAGCAGAAGCCGCCGGAGAGTTTGCTCACCTCTTTCTCGGTGCTTTTTGCCGGATACAAGGGAGATATACATTATTATATAGAGAGCGCAGCTGCCATCGGGCGGCTCACCGAGCACTCGCGCGTGTTGATTGCCGAGGCTTGCACGCATGCGCCGCTCACCGAAGACATCGGGCGGGAGAAGTTGCCCGGCATGTTACGCGCCCGCGTGGGGAAAGCGTTGCGCATCGATGTGGTCTCGGGCAACGATTTTCCCGCCGATCTGTCGGCCTATCAACTTGTCATTCAGTGTGGCGCCTGCATGTTTAACCGCCGGTATGTGCTTCATCGCATCGGGCAGGCTCGCACGCAGGGCATTCCCATGACCAACTACGGAGTGGCCATTGCCTATCTGAGCGGGATATTAGATAAGGTGTCCTACGCCGGCCAATGATTTTTTTCTGTTCTACCCTGTTTGCCATATCAATCGAATCGTTTATCTTTGCGCCCGATTTTAACGGGGTTAATCGTTCGTTAACATCACCAACAAACTTACATAAAACATAAATAACCAAAACTGCTTTGTGAACAAAGGGGCGATAGAGATGTTTATGAATGACATTGTGCCAAAAAGCAATGACTGGAAAATCTTATCTCCCAGCGTCTACAGTGCAGATGTGGAATTAAAAATAAAACGTGATTTTTTCTTTATTTATAAACATTTAAATTGAAACCAATTATGAAGAAAATCGTATTTTCCTTCGCTTTAGTAATGGGAGCATTCGCCCTGAATGCTCAGAATGTTATCCAAGGTACCAAATTCGGCGACAACTGGGCGTTAGGCCTCAATGTTGGAGCAGTTACCCCTCTCACTCACAGTGCGTTCTTCAAGAACGCCCGTCCGGCCTTCGGGCTTCACCTCGACAAGCAGCTTACCCCCATTGTGGGTGCTACGTTGCAAGGTATGACGTATGTGAATACTTCATTTAGCAAAACCGCTTTCGATGCTTCGGAAGTAAGTGCATTGGGTAGAATCAACCTGATGAATCTCTTCTCGGCCTACAACGGTACACCCCGCCTGTTCGAAATCGAAGCGGTGGCTGGTATTGGTTGGTTGCACGGCTACGTAAACGGCACAGGCGACAGCAATTCGTGGTCTACCCGCATGGGGTTGAACCTCAACTTCAACTTGGGCGAACAAAAAGCCTGGACGTTGGCGCTGAAACCTGCCTTGATTTACGACATGCAGGGCGACATGCCGCAGAGTGCCAGTCGATTCAATGCCAACAACGCCGTCTTTGAGCTGACCGCCGGTTTGACCTATCACTTCGTGTGCAGCACAGGCGAGCATCACCTGACGAAGGTTCAAACCTACAATCAGGCAGAGATTGACAACCTGAATGCGTCGATCAACAGCTTGCGCGGCGAGTTGAGCAACAAAAACAACCAGATCGGCCGCGATGCACAAGCCATCGACGATCTGAAAAGGGCACTTGAGGAGTGCAACAACCGCGAAATCCCTGTGGAAACCGTGGTGGAGACCAACAGCGTGCGCATCCCCGAAACCATCGTTACCTTCAAGCAGGGTCGCGTCACCATTGATGCTTCGCAACTGCCCAATGTAGAGCGCGTAGCTTCCTACATGAACAAGCACCCCGAAACAACGGTGACGATTAAAGGCTACGCTTCGCCCGAAGGTAGTGTAGAGGTGAACGAACGCATCGCCAAGCAACGTGCCGAGGCTGTGCAGAAGATTCTCACCACCAAGTATCGTATTGATGCCAAACGCATCACGGCCGAAGGCCAGGGCGTCGGTGACATGTTCTCCGAACCCGACTGGAACCGCGTAAGCATTTGCACCATTACAGACAAAACGGATAACGTAGAATAAAGCGAGTAATCAACGATTTACTAAACGTGTACAACACGTAACTCCTCCCGATGCATCGGTTGCATCGGGAGGAGTTTTTTTTGTGGGGGTGGGGTATGCGTGTGGGAAACCTTGTTTTCCCACAAAAAGTAACTCTCCCAAAGTTGGGAAAGTTACTTTTTTGGATATGTATACGATTCCCTAAAATGGGAAAGCTACCTTTTGGATATGTATACGGTTCCCTAAATTGGGAAAGCTACTTTTTGGATGTGTATACGGTTCCCTAAATTGGGAAAGCTTGTCCTTCGGACAGATCTACGTTTTAACAAATTGGGGAAGCCACTTTTTCTCCGAAAACAAGGTTTCCCACCTGTGGGAAAGGCTCTTTTTATGCAAAAGCAGATTTTCCGCAACGAAGGCAAGCTTGTTTGTATGCACAAACTGTCTTTCCCTCACAAAAATAACCTTGTTCTTGCACCCACCGAGCCTTTCCCACGACGGGGAATCATTGCCGCAAAGTGCAACGGCACAAAAAAAGGGCGTGTCGTCCTCGACACACCCTTTTTTTAGACGCAACTAAGTCGGTGTTCTACTCATGTTTCCTTAAAGGCAAAAAAAAGGAGTACCGCTGTACTCCAACCTTTGTTAACCTTAAATCTAATACTATGAAAAACACGTTGCAAAGATACGGCTCTTTAAAAAACCCGCAAGTATCGACCCTAAAAAAAACAATTTTATAACCTCTTTTAGTGAGTTTATTCGCTTTTTAAGTAATGCCCTCCTGCGGCAAGGCATTTTTGCAAAAAAGAGCTACCTTTGTGACCATTCCCAACAGATCCATTACTCTATTGATTAAAAACAAGATTCATACCGTGAAAGAAGAGATAGTGCTCACCCCCATGATGAAGCAATTCATGGAGCTGAAAGCCATACATCCTCATGCCATTATGCTGTTTCGTTGCGGAGATTTCTACGAAACCTATTCCACCGATGCCGTCAAGGCAGCCGAAATACTGGGCATCACGCTCACCAAACGAAACAACGGCCAGGCAAAGACCATCGAGATGGCCGGATTCCCCTATCATGCCTTGGATACCTACCTTCCCAAGTTAGTGAGGGCAGGCCACTGCGTGGCCATCTGCGACCAGCTGGAAGACCCGCGCCTAACCAAGAAATTGGTCAAGCGGGGCATCACCGAATTAGTCACCCCGGGCGTGGCCATCAACGACAACATCCTCAACTACCGCGAAAACAACTGGTTGGCCGCCGTACACTTAGGCAAGAGCATGTGTGGGGTCGCTTTCTTAGACATCTCCACCGGCCAGTTCCTCGCTGCCGAAGGCACCACCGACTACGTCGACAAGCTGCTGGGCAGCTTCGCCCCCAAAGAGGTGCTCTGCCAGCGCGGCCGGCGCGGTCAATTCCAAAGCCTGTTCGACAACAAGCTGCTGCTCACCGACAGCCTCGAAGACTGGGTCTTCACCCAGAGCGCCGCCCGCGAGCGACTGCTTAAACACTTCGACACCCAAAACCTCAAAGGATTCGGCATTGAACAGCTACCCCTTGCCATTGTGGCGGCGGGGGCTATCCTGCAATACCTCCTCTACACGGAGCACACCCAAATTGGTCACATCACCGGCTTGGCACGCATCGAAGAGGAACGCTATGTACGCATCGACAAGTTCACCGCCCGCAACCTCGAACTCATCGCCCCCATGAACGAAGAGGGCAGCAGCCTGCTGGGTGTGATGGACCACACCATCAGCGCCATGGGCGCCCGCTTGATGCGACGCTGGCTGCTCTTTCCGCTCAAAGAGTTGCAGCCCATCCAGGAACGCCTCAACGTGGTGGAGTATTTCTTCCGCCGTCCCGACTTCAAAGAGCTGATTGAAGAACAGCTCCACCGCATCGGTGACCTCGAACGCATCCTCGCCAAGGCGGCCGTAGGGCGCATCTCGCCCCGTGAGATGGTGACGCTCAAACTGGCACTCCAAGCCATCGAGCCCATCAAGAAAGCCGCGATGGAGGCAGACAACGCCGCCCTGAACCGCATGGGCGAACAGCTCAACGTGTGCGCCTCCATCCGCGACCGCATCGAGCGCGAAATCATTGGCGACCCGCCGCTGCTTCTCAACAAAGGAGGCGTGATAAAAAAAGGGGTAAACGACGAATTGGACGAACTGCGCACGCTGGCCTACTCCGGAAAAGAGTACCTGCTGCAGATGCAACAGCGCGAAAGCGAAGCCACCGGCATTCCCAGCCTCAAGATTGCCTACAACAACGTGTTCGGCTACTACATCGAGGTGCGCAACATCCACAAAGAGAAGGTGCCCGCCCAGTGGATACGCAAACAGACACTCGTGAATGCCGAGCGCTACATCACCCAAGAGCTGAAAGAGTACGAAGAGAAAATCTTGGGCGCCGAAGAGAAGATAGCTGTGCTCGAAACACGCCTCTACACCGAGTTGATGCGGGCATTGCTCGAATACATTCCCGCCATCCAGATCAACGCCACGCAGATTGCCCGCATGGATTGCCTGCTGTCGTTTGCCCGGGTGGCGCAGGCCAATCACTACATCCGTCCGGTGCTCGACGAGAGCAATTTGCTCGACATCCGGCAGGGACGCCATCCGGTCATCGAGCAGCAGCTTCCCGTGGGTGAACCCTATATCGCCAACGACGTACTACTCGACGACAAAAGTCAGCAAATCATCATCCTCACCGGCCCCAACATGGCGGGTAAGTCGGCCTTGCTGCGCCAAACAGCACTGATTACGTTGCTGGCACAAGTGGGCAGTTTTGTGCCGGCCGAAAGTGCACACATCGGACTGGTCGACAAGATATTTACCCGCGTGGGAGCCAGCGACAACATCTCGGCCGGAGAATCTACCTTTATGGTGGAGATGAACGAGGCGGCCGACATCCTGAACAACCTGTCGGCGCGCAGCCTGGTGCTTTTCGACGAATTGGGACGGGGCACCTCCACCTACGACGGCATCTCCATTGCCTGGGCTATTGTCGAATACATCCACGAACATCCCAAAGCCAAGGCACGCACGTTGTTTGCCACCCACTACCACGAACTCAACGAGATGGAAAAGAGCTTTCCGCGCATCAAAAACTACAACGTGTCGGTCAAGGAGGTGGACAACCGCATCCTTTTCCTGCGCAAGCTGGTGCGTGGGGGCAGTGAACACTCGTTCGGTATTCATGTGGCCAAGATGGCGGGCATGCCCAAGAGCATTGTCAAACGCGCCGATGACATCTTAAAGCAACTCGAGGCCAACAACCGCCAAACCGGCACCGTACCGGCCAAACCGCTGACCCAAGTGAGCGAAACACGCGGCGGCATGCAACTGAGCTTCTTCCAGTTGGACGATCCGGTGCTCTGTCAAATACGCGACGAGGTGCTCCACTTAGACATCGACAGCCTCACCCCGCTGATGGCGCTCAACAAGCTCAACGATATTAAAAAGATTGTCAAAGGCAAGTGACGAATAATCGCTACCTTTGCGCCCATGAATAACCAGATAGCATCGGTTTGCGTATATTGTGCCTCCAGCACGCAGCTCGATAAGATCTATTATGAGGCAGCCCGCGAGCTGGGCACGCTGCTTGGACAGCAACACATCCATCTGATTAACGGAGCGGGAAGCATCGGATTGATGCGCACCGTGGCGGATGCGGCATTAGCCGCCGGCGGCGAGGTCACCGGCGTCATTCCCCGATTCATGGTCAAAGAGGGCTGGCAACACACCGGACTAACCCGCCTCATCGAGGTCGAGACCATGCACCAGCGCAAGCAATGGATGGCCGACCACAGCCAGGCGGTCATTGCCCTGCCCGGCGGATGCGGCACGCTGGACGAGCTGCTGGAGATTATCACGTGGAAACAGTTGGGACTTTACACCCATCCCGTGGTCATTGTCAATACCAACGGCTACTACGACCCGCTGTTTGCCCTGCTCGAACGGGCTGTCGACCAACACTTCATGCGTCCGCAACACGCCAACTTGTGGAGTGTGGCTGCCACGCCGCAAGAGGCGGTAGCGCTCATCCAAACCACTCCCGATTGGGACACCTCTTTGCGTAAGTTTGCCGCAATATGACCCATCTGTTCGCAGCAGCCATCGGAATTGAAGGAATCCCCATTCCCTATTCGCCCCGATTAGACGACGGCATTTTGTTGCTCCTGCTGTTCTGCTTCCTTTTATCGGCCTACGCCTTGGCGCGCAGCCAACGGTTGTTGGTGCAGCTGGCCAAAAATTTCCTGCTCAACCGCGAACGCATCAGCATCTTTGCCAACTTCACCTCGGCCGACATGCGCTATCAGGTGGTGCTTATCTTGCAAACCTGTCTGTTGTGCGGACTTTGTCTCTTTCTCTATTTTATCCGGGCGCGACCGGCGCTGATTGCAGACGCTCCGCCCTACCGGCTGCTGTTCTTCTACGTCGCCGCCTGCGCAACCTACCTGTTGATGAAATGGCTGGTTTATACGTTGCTGGGATGGATATTTTTCGACAAAGCCAAGATTGCACACTGGATGGAATCCTACTCCACCCTGCTCTATTACCTCGGATTGGTGCTCTTTCCACTGGCTTTGATGCTTATCTATTTCAACCTTCCCCTGCAAACGGCGGCCATCATTGGGTTGTCGGTGCTGATTCTGATGAAGATTTTGATATTCTATAAGTGGCTGAAGCTTTTTTGTCAAAGTTGGTATGGCTGTTTGCTATTAATTGTGTACTTTTGCGCCCTTGAAATGATACCCTATCTTATGATTTATCAAGGCTTATTACAGCTGAATGACTATTTGATATTAAAGTAACAGGATGGTGAAGATAAAAAAAATTCTTGTCTCGCAACCGAAGCCGGCTTCGGACAAGTCTCCGTATTATGACCTTGCGCAGAAGTATGGAGTGGAAATCGGGTTCCGCCCGTTTATCAAGGTAGAGAGCTTGTCGGCCAAAGAGTTCCGCAAACAAAAGATTGCCATATTAGATTACACGGCCATCGTGCTGACCTCCCGCCACGCCATCGATCATTTCTTCCACCTGTGCGGCGAACTGCGCGTTGCCATTCCCGAAACCATGAAGTATTTCTGCGTCACCGAAGCGGTGGCTTTGTATATCCAGAAATATGTCCAATATCGCAAACGGAAAATCTTCTTCGGCCGTTCCGGCAAGATCGAAGACTTGGTGAGTGTGATCTGCAAGCACAAATCCGAAAAGTATCTGGTGCCCATGTCGGATATTCATTCCGATGACTTGAAGCTGTTGTTGGACAAAGGCAAGATTCATCACACCGAATCGGTGATGTACCGCACAGTGAGCAATGAGTTTCCCAAAGACGAGCCGTTCGACTACGACATGGTGCTCTTCTTCAGTCCGGCAGGTGTCCACTCACTGCAAAAGAACTTCCCCGACTTCAAGCAAGACGAGATTAAAATCGGGGCGTTCGGCGCCGCCACCGCGCAGGCGGTGCGGGATGCCGGCTTGCGTTTAGATGTAGAGGCTCCCACTGCACAGGCTCCCTCGATGACCACCGCACTGGATCTCTACCTGAAGGATCAGAACAAATAATCCTTCCGCAGGTGTGAATACCCTGTGCAAATCCCAGCGGCTAAACAAGCAAAAAATCATCGAACAGATGTTTGCGGGCGGTTCACGCTCGTTTGCCATCTTCCCCTTACGTGTCATCTACCTGCCGGCCCCTGATTTGGAGGCACCGGCCGCCGTGCTGCTGAGCGTCTCGAAGCGACGCTTCAAGCAAGCCGTCCGGCGCAATCGGGTGAAGCGGCAACTGCGCGAAGCCTACCGCAAGCAGCAGCAGTTGCTGCTGCCAACCCTCGAAGCCAAAGGAATCCGGCTGGCCATCGCCTTCATCTACCTCTCCGACCGACCGGCCGACACGGCGCAGCTCGAAGCCTGTGTGCAGACCGCCTTGGCGCGCATTGCCGAACAGATTAACCGCGAAACCTCGTGAAACGGTTGTTCTCTTTCCTGCTACTACTTCCCGTCTATTTCTACCGGCGGTGCATCTCGCCGTTCACCCCTCCCTCTTGCCGGTTCGTGCCTACCTGCTCGCAATATGCCATCGAGGCCATTCAAAAGCACGGCCCCCTCAAGGGGCTTTACCTGGCCATCCGCCGCATCTTGCGCTGCCATCCGTGGGGAGGTTCGGGCTACGATCCGGTGCCTTAATCCCTCATACACGCATCCCACACATCGCCCATGATTGTTCCCCTTGACATACACACCCATCGCCTGCCCGAACGCCCCGGCACCGCCATCGTGAGCTGCACGCCCGAGACCTTTGTCCCCGAGGCGGGGCACCTCTATTCGGTGGGCATTCATCCCCGCTACCTGCCGGCGAAGCCGGACGAAGAGGCGATGCTGCGCACGTTACACCGCCAGCTGACTCATCGGCAAGTGCTGGCGCTGGGTGAAGCGGGTCTCGACAAGTTGGCCGAGGCTCCGATGAGCGCCCAAATCGACCTCTTCACCCGTCAGGCTATGCTGGCCGAAGCGCTGCACAAGCCGCTCATCATCCACTTGGTACGCGCCACCGACGAGTTGCTGGCCGTGCGAAAGCAGCTACACCCCACTGCCTCCCCTTGGATTCTCCACGGCTTCCGCGGCAAACCCCAACAGGCCGAACAGCTTTTGCGCGCCGGCTGCTACCTCTCCTTTGGAGAACACTACCATGAAGAGGCGCTTAGCCTCGTACCCGACGACCGCCTCTTTCTGGAAACCGACGAGAGCAGCGTGCCCCTGCCTGCGCTGTATGAGCGGGCGGCAGCGGTGCGCGCCACCCCTCCCGAGCGGTTACGCGAGCGTGTCACCGCCAACGTGCTCCGTCTTTTCCTCGGAGGGGTGTACCAATAAATAAGGAATTGTCGTACTTTTGCGCTTCCTAATCAAAAAAGCATTTATTCACTAATCACCGATAAATCCATGAACTTCGTAGAAGAACTAAGATGGCGTGGCATGCTCCACGATATGATGCCCGGCACCGAAGAACTACTGGCCAAAGAGCAGGTAACCGCCTATTTGGGCATCGATCCCACCGCCGACTCGTTGCACATCGGACACCTTTGCGGCGTGATGATGCTCCGTCACCTGCAACGTTGCGGTCACAAACCGCTGGCGCTCGTAGGCGGCGCCACCGGCATGATTGGCGACCCTTCGGGTAAATCGGCCGAACGCAACCTACTCGACGAAGAGACCCTGCGCCACAACCAAGCCTGCATCAAGCAGCAACTGGCCAAGTTTCTCGACTTTGAATCGGACGCTCCCAACCGTGCCGAGCTGGTCAACAACTACGACTGGATGAAAGAGTTCACCTTCCTGGACTTCGTTCGCCAAGTTGGCAAGCACATCACCGTCAACTACATGATGGCCAAAGACTCGGTCAAGAAGCGTCTCAACGGCGAGGCACGCGACGGCCTCTCGTTCACTGAGTTTACCTACCAGCTGCTGCAAGCCTACGACTTCCAGTACCTCAACCAAACCAAAGGGTGCAAGCTGCAGATGGGCGGCTCCGACCAGTGGGGCAACATCACCACCGGCACCGAACTGATTCGCCGCACCGGCGGAGGCGAAGCCTACGCCCTCACCTGTCCGCTCATCACCAAGGCCGACGGCGGCAAGTTTGGCAAGACCGAAAGCGGCAACGTATGGCTCGACGCCCGCTACACCTCGCCCTACAAGTTCTATCAGTTCTGGCTTAACGTGAGCGACGCCGATGCCGCCCGCTACATCAAGATATTTACCTCGCTAAGCAAAGAGGAGATCGACGCCCTCCTCACCGAGCACGAGGCCGCCCCGCACCTGCGCGTGCTGCAGAAGCGGCTGGCCAAAGAGGTCACCATCATGGTACACTCCCAGGAGGAATACCACTTGGCCGTCGAGGCCTCCGGCATCCTGTTTGGCAGCGGCACCTCGGAGATGCTCAAGAAGCTCGATGAAGCCACCCTGCTCTCGGTCTTCGAGGGGGTTCCGCAATACGAAGTATCGCGTGAGGTACTCGCCGCAGGCATCAAAGCCATCGACCTCTTGACCGAGCAGGCGCCCGTCTTTGCCTCCAAGGGCGAGATGCGCAAATTGGTGCAAGGGGGCGGCGTTTCACTCAACAAAGAGAAGCTCGAGGCTCCCGACCGCCTCATCACCCCCGACGATTTGCTCAACGACCGCTATTTGCTGGTGCAGCGGGGCAAGAAGAACTACTACTTGGTGCGGGTAAACTAATCCATACTTTGTTTTTACCTTGAAACAGCCTTGCCCTGCTTAGGGCAAGCTTGTTTTTACCTTGGGACAGCCTTGCCCTGCTTGGGGCAAGCTTGGCGCTAACCAAAAACAGGCTGAGGAGGTGTTGAGCTTTACACCTCCTCAGCCTGTTTTGAAAGATTCTTGCCTGATTATTCGTTGCGATCGGCTCCGCCCGGGTTTAACCCGCCGCTATTGATGCCGTGAAACTCGGCTTGGTAGATTGCCCATCCCATGATGTTGCGGAAAATGGCGCCGTTGTTGCCGTTACGGTAGGTACGAGGCTCGTAGGTGCCGCTGCTCACCCGCACTTGATAGAGCAAACCGCCGTCGGCACACCAAAGGATGTTCTTCTTGGTGGAACGCAGCATCGAGATATGGCTTCCGTCGTCTGCCAGATAGGAATAGGCCACCACATCGTTCTCGTGTCCGGGTGTGATGGCGGCAGACAGGTAGGTGCTGTTGTTGTGCACCCACTTGAGTCCGCCCACCGCATCGAAATAGTGCTGCCCGCCAATGGTTCCGCTCAAGATGGGGTCGTCGGGATGGGCCGACAGGGGAACCATGGTATTGGTGTTGCCATCCACCACCGTAGAGCCGGGTGCTTGTATGGTGATGGTGCCGTCAAACAGATTGGCCAATGCTTTGGCAGCAGAACTGGTGTTGGCCTCTTCCATGCAATAGATGAGCACGCCTCCGCGGTTGACGTAATCCATCAGGGCATTATACACACTGGTGGACGAAGAGGTATTGACCTCCACATAGTTGCTCCATCCGATAAAGATGATGTCGGGCGGCGGGGTGGCCGTAATCTTTTTGTAGAGCGTGGAATTGGTGGTGATGCCGTACTCCACATCTTCGGTATACCACAGCGTCATGTTATACACCGGCATTCTCCCTTTCAGAGAGAAATTGGGATTGGTGTTCTGCAGCGGATCATCCGTCGCGGTATTGCCCACGTTATTGCTGCCGGTTCGGCCCGTTCCGCCAAACAGCAGCCACCACGATGAAAACTCCGAATCGGTAGCCGCTCCATAGAAGATGCCGTCGGAGTTCCATCCGGCCGTACTCAGGATGTGCTTGGTGGAGAAGCCGATGACAATCTCTACGGTAGGTGTCAATACAGACTGGGCATCCGCAGGGGTGGTGAGGGTACTGTTCGTGCTAATGGTGAGTATCGCCAGTCCGCCCGGCGTCATGGGGGTGGTGGTATCGGCATAGATGCGGATGGTTTGCGTGGGCGAGGAGGTGAATATCCCGCTGCCGCTAAAGTGCAACCCGTTTTGGGTATCGGTCTGTACAATCCATTCCGCTCCTAAGGCATTGGGGGCGATGTGGTTCAAGGTTAGTTCGATGTAGTTGGTCGACGGATCGGGCGTAGCGCCCACCATGTAGTTGCCGTTTACCTTGATGGAACCTTTGAGAATGCTAAACTCCATGGGAATGCGCGGTTGGTACACGGTGACCACGCCGGTGACGGCGCCTCCCGTAAACTGCAATTCGTTGGTGCGGTCGCTCTTGGTGTTGTTGGCCGGTGCCGACAAGGTGATGGTACCTGTGGTGATGCCCGCCGCATTGGTTGTTCTGCCCTCGTCGGCAAAGGTGATGTGCTGACGGGTAAAGGGGTCTTCGGTTTCCGCATCTTTCCAGGCCCACTTCACTTCGTGGGTGGGCAGGTTGGTTTCATAGGTGAAGGAGATGCCTTCATTGATGAGCGGCGAGAGGTCTACCTCGCGTTGCGATACCTTTAGATAGTATTTGCCCGACATCCACAGGTTGGATTCATTGATCTCATATTCAACTACCGTATAGTTGATGTTTGCGTAGACGGCATTCAGGGCATCTTCAGGAGTATCTTGCCCGCTGCCGGTGACACCTGTTACATTGAAGATATAGCGATGGTTACGCAATATGGGACGGGCTTTGCCCGAAGTATCTACATTCTCCAAGCGATAGTAGCCCAGCTTTCCGCCGGCATCTTCAATGCCCACGACCGCTACCGTGGGTGTGGTAGCGTCGTTCTCGGGCAGATAAATCTCACGTACCGACTCTCCACCGGACACATCATAGCTGAATCCGCCTCCGCTGCTGCCCACTGCACCCGCATTGATAATGGTGGCCGATGCCGGCAGTGAAGGGGTATTTACGCTCAAATGACCCGCACTGCCGGTGACCACGGAAGCGGGTACAATGAGACTGGCACTGCGGGTGCGGAACAGGATCACCTTCTTCAAGGTATAGCCCGTAATGCCTTTAAAGCCTTCCGACCCGTCCGTGCTTGCATAGTTCAGTCCCACATCGAAACGTGCCAGCGATCGTAACAACTGGATGGTGTTGCCACCCGGCAGCGAATTGGTGGTTATCTTGCCGTAGGCCGTTTCACCCCACATGGGAATCGGCTTGAACGCCGTGCTGCTGTTTTGACGGGCAGGCCATGCGGTGGTGCAGTTCGTGGTAAGCTGTGCTACAATGGCTTGCTTCGTTTGCCCGATATAGTTGTATCCAATGGCGTTTCCTGCATTGGCTATGACCATCACACTATACTCTTCGTCTTTCGTCGTAGCATATAGCCCCACGGTGTAGGACGAGGTCCCTTCGACGGGGGTTACGGCAGCCTGATAGTAGAGTGTACCGGTGCTGTCGTCGGTACCTGCTTCTTTGCGGAAGACCAGTATAGACAGGTTGTCTATCTTCTTCTCTTCGTCGACCGTCATGCTACGGCTACTGAGTGGTGTGGTGTTCCCTACAGCCAGTGTGAGGGTAACGCTCACTTTTCCGTTGGAAAGTGTGCCTGCAGGTTCTATGTTGTCGCTGCAGGAGATTGAAAGGAGCATCCACACTGCCAGTGCGAGGCTCCACATTACATGTTTCATTGTTATTCCTCCTTAAATTATTATTTGCCCCATGCGGAGTAGCCGGTTTGGTTGCGGAACTCCAGATAATCAATTGCCCAATATAAGATGTTGCCGAAGGCGGCCGAGTTGTAGACATCCGGTTCGTAGTCGGTCTTGGGTATGGCTTTCCCGTTATTGTCAATGGCAAAGGGTTGTGTGGCACCGCCGTCCTGATGGTAATACTGCGCGATGAAGCCTCCGTCACCCACAAAGAACAATCCTCCTTGGCGGAACATGGAGGCATAATTGCCGGCCGTGTAGTCGCTACCCTTACGAGAGTAGACAATAGCACTGCTGCCCAGTCCGGTTACCCCGGCAGAATCATCCCAATCTTGTCCCCATGCTTTTCCCCACAAACTGCCGAAAGGACCACTCAGCACAGGGTCGTTGGCTGCGGGAGCTTGCGTGGCATAGCTTCCGTTCTTGGCGGGGAAGTTATACGTACCACCGATGCCGTAATAGGCCTGTGCCTGCGTGTATCCCAACGTGCCTCCTGTTACTTTTTGAACAAAGTTGGTGATATTGCTGGTTGCATGGTTGTTATTGCAGAACAGAATCACCACACCTCCATTCTTGATGAAATTGGCCAGTGTGGTTCCTCCCCCACTATCGAAATTAAATTCGAAACCCAGAATCACAATGTCGGGTTTGGGGGTTGCCGCCAATCCGTTGTAGAAGGTGGCGGGCAGTGCATAGTCATATACGTAAGAGGTTGGTATGGCCGTACGGGGAAGATCTTGTATCGGCACCACACAGTTATTCAATCCAAAGTTGCCTCCTTTGGTCAGGAAGACATTGGGAGCACCGCTTTCGGCACTGTATCCATACGTGCCTTGATAATAGGAGTAGGTCAATATCCGCTTGGTATTATAGCCTACCAACACTCGTACATCTTTGTAGGTCGAGGGCGTATTTACATCTGCAATGGTCATACCGTCGGTGGTGAGCATAAAGAAGTTGAAGCCGGAGGCAGCCGGAGTGCCTTCGCCTTGCAAGGTAACCGTGTAGTAGTAATACCCGCTCTCGGTTCTATCCGGTGCGGGCAGATTACCCTCTGCAGAGAAGGAGTAGTCATTCACTTTATTGGTGGTGATGGTGTACGCCTTGCCGGTATAGTCTATCTTGGAGCGCAATGTAACCGTCATGGTGTGTACCCCACCAATCAATTCATACTTGGTGGTGGTGCCACCCAAATTCATAATGGGCAGGTAGATGCCGTTTACCTGCACATTGGTGATATCATATTGCAGACGTCCAATGTCTTGGGTAACATCCACTGTAAACAGGTCGAGTGGTGGGAAGGTTACTTGCAGGGTGTAATGCAAGGGAGCATCTCCGTTGTTGGGCGTAGTGGAGGTGAAGGTGATCTCACCGGTGTACACGCCGTTGGCATCGGGTGTGGTCTGCTTGGTAATCTTAAAGGTCACATTGGCCGTTTCCTCTTTGAATGCCATATACTTTTCGGCAAAGTCGGGAATGTTGGTTTTAAAGGGAAGAATGGTTGATTGACCTAAACTACCCGGAACCAATACGCTGTAATTCATCTCGAAGTAGTAGTCGCCCGATACATAGGTGCCGGTATTTTCCAAATCATCGACGGTAAGCGTCCATTTCAGATTTCCGGCTGTAGAAGCCAGTGCTTTCTCTTTGGTGTCGTAGCCGGTGCCGATGACACTGACGATATTAAAGAGGTAACGGAAGTTACGCAGAATGGGCAAACGTGCCGTTTTCTGATCTTTGGTGATGTCTACGCGGTAATACGAGAGCGTGCCTTGATAGGTAATACCCACAACCAAGGTGGTTGGGTTGTTGGAAGCTCCGTCGGCAGCGTTTTCGGCAAGGTAGATGTCGCGTACCGACATATTTCCTTCCGGAGTATAGGAAATAGCCTCACCATAGGTGCCTGCCACCGGAGTGGTGGGAAGTGTAGGCGCTTTGGGCACTCCTAAGTTGGTGAGGTTGCTGCTGTTGGGAACGATGCAACCGCTTGTACGGGTGCGATAGAGATAGATTTCCGAAAGTGTATAGGCATTTCCTTTGCCATCGGTCAGGCCGGATACAGCCTCTTGACCGTTAGTGGTATTGGAAAAATTCATTCCAATGTCTATACGCGCCAGCGCACGCATCAATTTCACGGTGGTGGTCACGCCCGGCTTTGCATTTAATCCGTCTACCTCTCCCCACATAGGGATACCTTTGGCGGTGATCTCTACCTTGCCGTTGCTTGCAAAGATCAATTTCGACCAAACATCGGCTTTAGCCTCTCCTTCGGACAGGGAGGCGGTGGCATTAGCCACAATCATCACGCTGTAGTTATCCGTAGAAGACGTGGATTGACGAAGTTTTACCTTTAGCTTTTTTCCACTACTGTCTAATGTAGTAGAAGCGGCATAAGCGAACTTGTCACCACTGTCAAAGACCAAAGCAGTGACCGAGGCCACCTGACAATCTTGCTCGTAGGAAGCAGATCGAGTTGAGACAGTGTTGATTCCGGAAACATCCAATTGGCATTCCAAAACCGTCTCATCAACTTCATTTTTAGGAAAGGGTTCTTGCTCTGTACAAGACATGACGGCGGACGCCGTCATCAACAGAAACATTAAATAATCCTTCTTTTTCATTTTATTATAATTTATTTGTCGTATATATATGTGCAAAATACATAGCTCCGTCTTCTTCAGGTTATTGTCCTCTAGGAGGTGTAGGCGTTAGGTATTTCACATTAACGGCGGCAAAAGTATTAGTTATCAGTGAAAAAGAATAATACTACTATGTTAAAAAATATAGTTTGATACTATTTTACAAGTTGTACCCATTCATAAACAAGTAACGAACCTTCTTTTATACCCAAAAATAACTCCCCGGTTTCATAATCAGCTCCGTCTCCCGACATTGTAGCGGGCGTAACCCGATCACCCCGCGCCGAAGCTCGCGGGTTAGTTCGAAGCTCTCCCACCGGAGTGCCTCAAGGATAGCATAGGCGGTGGCGCCCCCCTCTATCAGCAGGGTGCGGGGAAGCCCTTGGGCAAGCAGCGCGGCCACCACTTCGCTCATCACGCTGCGCAGGTGCACGGCAACGGCCTTTCCCGGCTGCGGGGGATAGTCGATGGTGAGTGCCAATGGCCGGCCCTGCCTATATAAAATAAGGAGTGAATCGATCCACGCACGGGAGGAGATGCGACCAGCAAACAGTTTCTCGGGCATGTTGCAGCGAAGGAAGCCTTGCGGCAGCGGATGACGGGCGGTGCTACCGCAAACCAATAGTACCGCGGCCTCCGCCTCCGGCAAACTGCTTTGCGGCAGAAACGGGGTGGACGGTGCAGGGCGAACAGGAGATGCCACCCCATCGAGCTGCCGCACCCACGCCTCAAAGAAGTCGGCGCCACCGGCGGGCAACCATCGGCGGTCGTCCCCCTCTGCACGGGCCAAGCGGATACACTGTCTCTTCACCTCGGCCACGCTATCAGCATCCGGCAGCAAGATGTTATCCTCGGCGTGCAATCCCAACAAAGCGGCCGCATCGGCACTGGTGGCCGGAAACTCGGGGTCGTGGGCAAAGGCGGTTTCATCCAACGGCACGCCGTGGATGTAGTAGCGCCCCTCTTGGATGATGCGCCCCAGCGAGGGGTTTTGCGGCAGCAACACGCTCTGCTCCACAGAGAGCGCCTGCATCAATGCCTTCAGCTCAGCCACCACGTGACCACGCAGCACCGAATCAGTTTTCTTGTAGAGATGCGTGTAACCCGCAGCGGCCAAGAGGGAGCCTAAGCGGGAGGTTTGGGCAACCGCCGCCGCTTCGCTCTGCTGGCGGGTGTCGGTGGCAAAGATGAAGGTATCATAGGAGGCATCGTCGGAGTGGACAGATGCGGGCAACTGCGTCTCGTTGCGGTAGAGCAGCAGGAGCGGATGCCTCCCCAAACGTAGGGCAATGCCTCCCAACTCGGCGGCGCCGGTGATGTCGTCGGCAATCACCACCAGCGGAGTGCGGATCATCCCCTGCGGGCCGCCATGCGGGCGGCGTAGTCAATGGAAAGTAGCAGGGCATCGGCACTGGCTATGCCTTGCCCGGCAATGTCGAAGGCGGTGCCGTGGTCGACCGAGACACGGATGATGGGCAGCCCCAAGGTGATGTTGACCCCTTGCACACTCTTCATGCGGCCGGTGAGGCTGTCCCACTGGAAACCCACCACCTTGAAGGGGATGTGTCCCTGATCGTGATACATGGCCACGCATCCGTCGAACTGTCCGCAGCGCGCCTTGGCAAAGAGGGTGTCGGGCGGCACCGGGCCGGTGACGCGATAGCCCATCGCCTGCAACTCGCTGACGGCGGGGATAATCTCTTGCTGCTCTTCGTGCCCGAACAGCCCGTTTTCGCCGGCGTGCGGATTCAATCCGGCAATGCCGATGCGCGGTTCTTCGATGCCAAACTGCCGGCAGGCGTCGACCATCAGACGGGTGACGTCGATGATGCGCTCGCGCTTCACGCGGTCGCACGCCTGGCGCAGCGAGACGTGGGTGGATACGTGAATCACCCGCAAGAACTCGTCGGCCAGCAGCATGGCGTACTTCTCGGAGCCGGTGTAGTGGGCGTAGATTTCGGTGTGTCCGTCGAAGGGATGACCGGCCAAGTGGATGGCCTCCTTGTTCAGCGGGGCGGTGACGGTGCCATCAACCTCGCCGCGCATGGCCAGCTCTATGGCGGTGCGCACCGATCGGAAAGCCGCCTCGCCGGCCAGCGCGGAGACCTCGCCGTAGCGCACCTGCTCCAACCCGGGCAGTCCGATGTCGTACACCTCGAGCTGCTTGGGCTGCACACCGGCGGCGCGGCAGGCGCGGCGCAGCACCCCTTCGTCGCCCACCACCAGCGGACGGCATTGTTCATACACGCGCTCTTGGGCGAGCGCCTTGACTACTATCTCGGGGCCGATGCCGGCAGGATCGCCCATGGTGATGGCTAAACGTGGTTTCATAACAGGCTTTCGTAGATGGTTTGTGCGTCGGCACGGGTGAGTTCGCGCGGATTGTTTTTGAGTAGACGGGTCACCTTCATGGCGGCCTCGGCCAAATGAGGAGCGGCCTCGGCGGGAATGCCCGCTTGGGTCAGCTTGTCGGGGATGCCGCACGCCTTGGAGAGCTGCGTTACATACTCCACCGCCGCTTCGGCTTTCGCCTCCTTGCCGCAGGCCAGCGCGATGCGGGCAAACTTCCCGGTCTGCGAGGGCAAGTTAAACCGCATCACCGCAGGCAGCAAGAGGGCATTGGCCAGCCCGTGCGAGAGGTGATACTCCCCGCCCAGCGGATAAGAGAGCGCATGTACCGCCGCCGTGTTGACCGGCCCCAAGCAGATGCCTCCGTAGTAGCTGCCCAGCATGAGTGCTTCGCGCGCTTCCAGGTCGTTACCCTCCTCAACGGCGCGCAACAGGTGACGGGCAATCAGGCGGATGCCCTCCAGCGCATACAAATCGATCATGGGATGGGCAAAGCGGTTGGTATAAGCTTCGATGCAATGGGTGAGGGCGTCCATACCCGTCTCGGCGGTGACGCGGGCAGGTACGCTCAAGGTGAGTGTCGCGTCGAGGTAGGCCGCATCGGGCATCAGGTAGGGGCTGACTAATCCCTTCTTAATCTCCTCCCGCTCGTTGAGCAGGATGGCGTTGGGCGATACCTCGCTGCCCGTGCCCGAGGTGGTGGGAGCGCAGGCCAGCCACAACGTGCGGCCGCCTATCGGCCGGTCTTGGTAGAAACACTCGTCCAGCGTTTGCCCGCTCCGCAGAAACACAGCCAGCAGCTTGCCCACATCCATCACGCTGCCGCCGCCTACAGCCAGCACCCCGTCGGCGCCAAAGGGAGCCACGGCGGCGAAGAGTTGCTCGAAGTCGCCCACGGTGGGTTCGCGGCTGATGGTCTCATACACGCTTGTTTCCACGCCTGCTTTCTGCAGGGAAGCACACAGTTCGGAAATCGCCGCGCGTGCGGCGGGAATGGTGAGGATGAGCAGGCGGTGCACACCTTGCTCCAGACAATGGTCGCTCAATTGCGACAAACAACCGGCGCCAAAAAGGATGCGCCGCGGTTGGTGAAGAGTTAATGGGGTCATATCTTGGTTATTTTGTTTCTGTCCGTCGCCGCTCCAGATAGCCGTAGATGGTTAGTTCCTTGTCGGCCAAGGGCGCTTTAAAGAAGTAGCTGGCCACCCATCCCACCACAAAGAGCACGAGATGGCTGTACACGCCCAGCATGTACTTGTGCTGGGTGAAATTCCACGCTCCCAAGTCGAGCAACAGGCGCTTGCCCTCGCCAAAGTCGAATTTGGTGGAGGTGAGCACGGCGTAGGCTGTGAACAGGACAGCGGCGGCGATGCCCACGTAAAGCCCCTGCTTGTTGGCGCGGCGGCTGAACAAGCCCAACAGGAACAACCCCACGATGCCGGCCGAGAAGATGGCGTAGAGTCCGAACACCGCGCCGAGCACTCCTTCGCCGCCCCAATGGACGTAGAGCATGCCCACGCCCACCGAAGCCACGCCCGAGAAGAGCACCAGCAACCGTCCCACGCGCAAGCGTTGGCGATCGGTGCTCCGGGGACGGAAACGGGCATAGTAGTCTTGCACGCCGATGGCCGCCAGACAGTTCATGTCGGAATCCAAGCTGGAGATGGCCGCCGCGGCCAGCGCGGCCAGTATCAATCCCACCACACCCACGGGCAGCTGCGAGCCGATGAAATAGGGGAACACCTCGTCGGCTTTCATGTCGGCCGGCAGCGCCGGCGCCCCGCTCACGTGATAGAACACATACAATCCCGTGCCGATAAACATAAAGAGCGCCCAGATAGGCACACTCATGAAGACACCCATGTAGGCCGCCTTCTTGGCCGAGCGATCGTCTTTGGCCGTGAGGTAGCGCTGCACGATGGTTTGGTCGGTTCCGTATTTCTGGATGGCGTAGAAGATGCCGTTCAAGACCATCACGATGAACGTGAGGTGGGTGAAGTCCCAGGTGTAGGGCGCAAAGCTAATCTTGTGGTTGGCATTGGCCACGGCGAAGAACTCCCAGGGGCCTCCTTCGGGGGCAAAGAGCAAGATAAGCGCGCAAATCACTCCGCCGCCAATGAGCAAAAAGCCCTGTATCACATCCATCCAAATCACTCCTTCGATACCTCCCATAAGCGTGAGCAGGATGATGGCCACCCCCAAGACCACGAGGATGGTGTAGATATTAACCCCCAAGAAGGGCGCCAAGGCCAGCGACACCAGAAAGAAGACCGTACCCATCTTGGAGAAGTGGGTGAGGATGAACGCCAGCGACGAATAGATGCGGGCGAACAGTCCGAAGCGCCGCTCGAAGTATTCGTAGGTGCTCAGCTTGATGGCGCGCCGGAACAACGGGACAATCACACCCACCATGGCCACCAGGACGATGGGAACCATCAATCCCTGCACCAGCAAGATCCAGTTGCCGGCGTAGGCCGACCCCGGATAGGCCAGGAAGGTAACGCTGCTGATGAGCGTGGCAAAGATAGACATGCCGATAGCCCAGGCGGGGATGTTGCGGCCTCCGGCGAAATAGTTGTCGGTACTCTTCTGCCGGCGGGCAAAGTAGGCGCCGACAATCAGGGTCAGCGCGACGGTGACGAGGATAATCGTCCAGTCGATCCAATGGAGCGACACAAGGGGAGTGTTATTCATGAGTTGTATGCAGTTTGAGGATAATGGTTTCTTCGTCGGCCGCCGACAGGCGGGTGAGCGGGGGCAGCATATAAGGCTCGCACAGCCCTTGGGTGCTCATCATTACCTTGAGCGCGGCCAGCGACTGGCCCAGTGTGCGCCCCTCTTGGTAGATGCGCGCAACCGCGTCGGTGGTTTGCTGCAGTTCGTCGGCGCGCGCCCGGTTGCCTGCGGTTGCCGCCCGATAGAGGTCGGCAAACAACTCGGGCACATAGTTGCCGGTGCTGGGCACGATGCCGTCGCCTCCGAGCGCCAGACTGGCGGCCGACTGTGCGGCCCAGCCGCAGAAGTAGGCAAAACCCCCGGTACGTTTGGCCAGCGCGATGCAAGCCTCCATCCGCCCGGCGTCGCGCTCGGAATCCTTGATCCCCACGATGTTGGGATGCGCGGCCAATTGTTCCACCACGGCCAGCGGAATAGACAGATGTGTGGTGGAGGGAATGTTGTAGAGCATCAGCGGCAGGGGAACCGCATCGGCCAGCGTGCGGTAGTAGCCCGTCATCTGCGCATCGGTGAGGGCATAGTAGGCGGGCAGCGTGGCCACCAGCACATCCACTCCGAGGCGGGCGTAGTGCGCCGCGGCCGCGAGTTGTTCGCTCACGCAGCAGCCGGTCAGCCCCGCATAGACGGGAATGCGTCCGCCGGCCGCCGCTACCGCCGCCTCCACCAACCGAAGCCCTTGGGTGGCCGAAAGGGAGTTGCCCTCGCCGGTGGTACCCATCAGCAGGGGCGATACGCCGCACGCCGCAAAGCGGCGGGCGATGCGGGTCACAGCGGCGGTGTCCACCGCGAAGTCGGCATGCACGGGCGTAATCATGGGGATGACCACCCCGGCATAGGTAACTGTTCTATTCTTATTCATGAGGGTTGATTTCCAAAAGAGACGAAAACGGGCGGGGTTAGTACTGCGTGCGCCAAGGATACGCGGGGCGAAAAACCATCGGCGCGGCGTGCGCAAACGTTACTTGTTAATGCGTAGCCCCGGCGCGGCGTGCGCAAAGCACACTTTGTTAACCGGTGCTAACGGCGCGGCGTGCGCAAACGTCAACTGTTAATCGGTATGAACGGCGCAGCGTGCGTCCACCTCACTTGTTAATCGGTATGAACGGCGCGGCGTGCGCCCACGTCAATTGTTAACGGGTACCAACGGCGCCGACCGCGCCGTTACGCCCGCGCCAGCAGCCTCTTCGTCATGTACCGCACCGGCCACCAAACAGACAGAAAGCCCACGGTGACCACGGTGGCCAAGACCAGCAGCACATCGCCTACGTGCACGCTCACCGGATAGGCATCCACCACAAAGCCGCCGCCCCCGAGCGAGAGCAGCCCGAACTGTTGCTGCATCACACAGAGCAACCATCCCAGCGCAATGCCAAGGAGGGCACCCGAAAACGAGATGAGGCGCCCCTCCACCAGGAAGATGCGGGCTACGAGGCGGTCGTCGGCGCCCAACTTGCGCAAGGTTTGCACATCGTCGCGCTTGTCGAGCATCAGCATCGAGAGCGAACCGATCACATTGAAGCAGGCTACGGCCAGAATGAAGGTGAGAAAGAGGTAGGAGATGAGCTTTTCAATCTCCATGATGCGAAACACATCGGCCTGCTGCTCGTAGCGGTTCTCCACGCGGAACTCATCACCCAGCAAGCCGACAATTTCCGCTTGCACCGCGGCCAAATCAGCCCCGGGGTGCAGGCGAAGCTCGAGCGCGGTCACCTCCTGCTCGTAGTCGAACAGCCCGCGGGCAAACTTCAGCGAGGTGAGCACATAGTGGGCGTCGTATTTCTCCTGATTGACCACAAAAACCACCCCGGGCGAATAGAGGTAGCCCCGATTGAAGGCTGCCGAAGGGTTGGCCAAATTGATGCGCGCCTGCCGCTTGGGGACATAAACCTGCAAGGGATCGACAAAGCGAACCCCGCATCCCAACTCAGAAACCAACTGCCCGCCCAACACGGCATAGTCGACCACCGGATCGTGGAGCAGGAACTCCCCCGCCCCGAAAAGCACACTGTCGATGGTGGTGAGCCTCCGGAACGAGTCGTCAACGCCTTTGAGGATGACCATCGCCTGGCGATCTTTGTATTGAAGCATCACGTTCTCTTCGAGCGTTTCGCAGCAGACGGCCACGGCGGGCAGCGCGCGCAGCGAATCGAAGCGCGCCGTGCGCGGATCAAACACCTTTCCCCGGCGGGGGGTAATCTTGAGCTGCGGATCGAACGAGGTGAAGAAGCCGGCCACCATCTCCTGGAAACCGTTGAAAACCGAGAGCGTGCACACCAGCGCCATCGTCGAGAGCGCCACTCCGCACACCGAGACGATGGAGATGATGTTGACCGCGCGGTGTTTCTTGGGGGCAAAGAGGTAGCGGCGGGCGATGTACAGGGAGAGGTTCACTTGAGCAGTTCGTCTATCTTATCCAGGTAGTCGAGCGAATCGTCCAAGAAGAATTTCAGCTCGGGGATGATGCGCAGCTGGTGGCGCACGCGTGCGCCCAGCTCGTAGCGTATCGCCCGCATGTTGCCGCTGATGTTGGCCAGCAGCTCGCCGCTCTTTTCGGAGGGGAAGATGCTCAGGTAGACCCGCGCAATGCTCAGATCGGGACTGATGCGCACGGCGCTGACCGAAATCAGGGTGCCGTGCATGGCTTTGGTTTGCAAAAGGAAGATTTCGCTCAGCTCTTTTTGCAGCAAGCGGGCGATGCGGTTCTGTCTGGTAGTTTCCATAACGTAGGGGGGTTAGTAAACGGGGTAAATAAAACCATTTCAGGCTCTCTTGCGAACAATACTCAGCCCGTCGCGCAGCGGAAGAATCACTTTCTCTACCCGCTGGTCGGCGGCCACGTAATCGTTAAAGGCCTGAATCGAGAGGGTCTGTGCACTGGCGGGATGCGCCTCCAGCACATGTCCGTCCCACAGGGTATTGTCGACCAGGATGCATCCGCCCTCGTTCAAGAGGGCGAGCGACATCTCGTAATAGTCGATGTAGGAGCGTTTGTCGCCGTCGATGTAGATCAAATCGAACCCAATGCCCAAGGCGGGGGCGAGTTGCAGGGCGTCCCCGATGTAGAAGCGAATCTTGGCGGCCTGCGGCGATCCCTCCAACCACTTGCGGGTGAAGGTTTCCTGCTCGTCGTTGATCTCGATGGTGTGCAACAGGCCGTCTTCGGGCAGCGCTTCGGCCATACAGAGGGCTGAATAGCCGCTGTACGTCCCGATTTCCAATACCTGTTTGGGAGCGAGCAAGGCGGTCAGCATCTTCAACACCCGCCCCTGCAGATGGCCCGAGACCATGTGGGGATAGAGCAGCTGGAGATGGGTATCGCGGTAGAGGCGCCGCAGATACTCGCTCTCCGCATCAATGTGAGACAGGATGTATTCTTCCACTTACAGGTATCTGTTGTGATTGGGAAGCACGCTCTCGGGGGCATACTTGAGCGCGTCTTCCACCACGTTGATTTCCAGGAACGAGGTTTGCGTACCGGCCTTGCCGCTGCTCAGGTAGCCCACCATGTCGGTGGGTTTGAGCCGTTTCTCTTTCAAGAGGCGGCGAAGCGCGGCAAAGTAGTAGTCTTGCCCGTTGGAAAGCTCGGGCATGTAGATGGCTTCCACTCCGTAGGAGAGCGCGAGCTGGCGCATCGTCTTCTCTTTATAGCAAATGGCCAGCACGGGGTACTTTCCTCGGTAGGCGGCCAAGTTGCGGGCGGTGCGGCCGCTGTAACTGTCGGTGATAATGGCGCGTATCTTCAGCTTGGTGGTCGCCTTGACGGCCTGCTTGGCCAAAAAGGCGGTGACGTCGTTGCTGTTCTCGTCGATGGGGATGCGGATGTCGTTGTCGGCCAGCTTATCTTTCTCGGCTTGGGCTGCCACGGTGGTCATGGTCCTGATCGCCTCGAGGGGATATTTTCCGTTGGCTGTCTCGCCGCTGAGCATCAAGGCGTCGGTGCGGTAGTAGATGGCGTTGGCGATGTCCGTGACCTCGGCACGGGTGGGGCGCGGATTGGTGATCATGGTATGCAGCATCTGCGTGGCCACAATCACCGGCTTTTTGGCCAGAATGCACTTGCGGATAAGCAGGCGCTGAATGCCGGGGATGCGCTCTTGGGGGACTTCGATGCCCAAATCGCCGCGGGCTACCATCACCCCGTCGGCCACCTCCAGAATCTCGTCGATGTTGTCGACGCCCTCTTGGTTTTCTATCTTGGCAATAATGCGGATGTCGCTGTGGTGAGCCTCGAGTATCTCCTGAATATCGAGCACGTCTTGCTTGTTGCGTACAAAGGAGTGGGCAATAAAGTCGATGTCTTTTTCGATGCCGTAGAGAATGTTGCGGCGGTCTTTTTCGGTGAGCGAAGGCAAATTGATGCGTACGCCCGGCACATTCACGCTCTTGCGACTCCCCACGGTGGCGTCGTTGAGCACTTCGCACACCAAACGGTCGTCTTCTTTACCAATGACGTTCATTTCCAGCTCGCCGTCGTCGATAAGGATGTGTACGCCCACCGATACGTCCCCCGCAAAGTGGGGATAGGAGACGGCAATCACATCGTGCGTGGTCGTCAAGTCGGGATTACCCACCACATGGATGCGTTCGCCGGTTTTGTATTGCAGAGGCATCTCGCAGGCGGTGGTTCGCACCTCCGGTCCTTTGGTATCCATCAAAATGGCGATGCGGTTCGACACCGCCCGGATGTTGGTGATGAGCCGGTCTAACCCTTCCGGTCCGAGATGAGCCGTATTCATACGTGCCACGTTCATTCCCGCCTCGAAAAGCGACCGGATGAAGTCTACTTCGCAACGTTGATCCGAGATGGTGGCTACAATTTTAGTTTGTTTGAGTAGCATGTTGGTTTATACGTTAAAATGAGAAATCGGGGTGAATAAGCGCTTCGAGCGCCAACCGGTAGGAGTTCAGGCCGAAGCCGCAAACAACGCCCTTGCACGCCGAAGCAATCAGCGAGGTGTGCCGGTAGCTCTCGCGGGCATGCACGTTGGAAATATGCACTTCGATGACCGGAGCCGGCAGGGCGCGGATGGCATCTTGCAAAGCGATGGAGGTGTGCGTGTAGGCGCCGGCATTCAAGATAATACCGTCGGTCGTGAAGCCGGCATCCTGCAGAATGTCGATAAGCGCGCCTTCGCTGTTCGATTGGAAGTAATCAATTTGTACCTCGGGGTAATGCTTGCGAAGTTCGTCCAAGTAACTCTCGAACGTAACCGAGCCGTACACTTCCGGCTCCCGCTTGCCCAGTAAATTAATATTGGGGCCATTTACTATTTGTATGTTCATATATCCTGGGTTTATTCCTACCTTTGCAAGCAGTTTTATTAGAGCCGCAAAGGTACGGAAAAGAAATGATAGACGAAAACATAGCTCGGAAGGAAAAAGAGGCTGTAATTATCCGTAAATACCGTCAATACCTTAAGTTGGAGAAGGGACTCTCGGAGAACACCGTAGATGCTTACTTCACCGATCTCGATAAATTGCTGCGCTTTTTACAGGCAGAAAACAATACGATGCTCCGCGTCACACTCGACGATTTGCATCGCTTTGCCGCCGGCTTGCACGACATCGGCATTCATCCCCGTTCGCAGGCTCGCATCCTCTCGGGCATTAAATCGTTCCTGCACTTCTTGGTGCTCTCCGAATACCGCGAAGACAATCCGGGCGAACTGCTGGAAGGTCCTAAAATCGGCCTCCATCTGCCCGAAGTATTAACCGTGGAAGAGATTGATGCCATCATCCAGGCCGTTGACATGGAAAAGAAAGAGGGACAACGCAACCGCGCCATGCTGGAAACACTCTACAGCTGCGGCCTGCGCGTATCGGAACTCTGCCACCTCAAACTCTCCGACCTCTATTTCGAAGACGGTTTCATCAAAGTCAACGGCAAGGGAAGCAAGCAGCGCTTGGTGCCTATCTCGCCGCGCGCCGTCAAAGAGATTACCTACTGGTTGCTTGACCGCAACCAAGGGCGCATCAAACCCGGCTTTGAAGATTACCTTTTCTTGGCGCGCTGGGGAAATGCCATCTCCCGCATTCAGGTATTTCAGCTCATTAAAGAATTAGCCGCAAAAGCCGGTATTCAAAAAAATATCAGCCCGCACACTTTCCGGCACTCTTTCGCCACCCATCTGCTCGAAGGAGGCGCTAATCTGCGCGCCATTCAAGCCATGCTCGGGCACGAATCGCTGGCCACCACCGAAATCTACACCCACATCGACCGCAGCATGCTTCGCAGTGAAATCATCGAGCACCATCCCCGCAACATTAAATATCGGAAAGAGAAGAGGCTGCGGGGAGAAAAATGAGATTCCCCTCTCCCGTCGGCCTACTTCACACCGTTAGTTTAAACCGACGAGATCAAACTCGCAGACTTTAGCTATTTTCTCGAAAAAAATGGTTATTCGCACCGATTAGCCTTTCCAATACCCATTTTAGGTTCATCAATCGTCTTAAATTATAATAAAATTAGCCCTTATATTAACTATCTCATTAATAATTATTAGTTTTGCGGAGCATTTGTGCTATGTCCAAAACGTATATACAGAATATACATATAGAAATTTCAATTACGAACATTTAATTAATACCTAATGATGACCAAGAAATTGTATTTGCCATTACTTATGGCAGCTGTTGTTGCACTAAGTTCGTGCGACAAAAAATTGGGTGAATTGTCTAACGACAACTTTACTGTGACCCCGCAGGTACTCGAAGCTGTTGGTGGCAAAGTTCCCGCCACTATCAACGGAAAGTTCCCCGAAAAGTATTTTAGCAAGAAGGCGGTAGTAGAAGTAACGCCGGTTCTGCGTTGGAACGGCGGCGAAGCCAAAGGTCAACCTGCTGTATTCCAAGGCGAAAAGGTGGAAGGTAACGACCAGACCATTTCTTATAAGATGGGCGGTAGCTACACCATGAAAACTTCGTTTGATTATGTTCCCGCTATGGCAAAGTCTGAATTGTACCTCGAATTCAGCGCCAAGGTTGGTAGTAAGGTCGTAACCGTTCCGGCTGTGAAAGTGGCCGATGGCGTTGTTTCCACTTCCGAGTTTGTAGAGCAAACCTTAAGTAGTGCTACTCCGGCAACGGGTGCCGACGCTTTCCAACGCATCATCAAAGAGAAGAAAGATGCTCAAATCATGTTCCTGATTCAACAAGCCAATGTACGCGCCAGCGAACTGAAAGCTGCCAAGGCATTCAATGCCGACGTCAAAGAGACCAGTGCTGCTCCCAACAAGAAGATTAGCAACATTGAAATTTCGGCTTATGCATCGCCCGATGGTGGGTTGGATTTGAACACCAATTTAGCCGAACACCGTCAAGACAACACCGCCAAAGTGATTGCCAAGAATCTGAAGAAAGACAAATTGGATGTAAATGTAGACACTCGTTATACCGCCGAAGACTGGGAAGGTTTCCAGGAGTTGGTATCGAAATCGAATATCCAAGATAAAGAGTTGATTCTCCGCGTGCTCTCGATGTATCAAGACCCCGAACGTCGCGAACAGGAAATCAAAAACATCTCTTCAGTCTACAAGACATTGGCCGATGAAATCTTGCCGCAACTGCGTCGTTCACGCCTGACGTTGAACTACGAAGTAATCGGAAAGTCGAACGAAGAAATTGCCAACCTGGCCGCCACCGATGCCAAGCAATTGTCTCTCGAGGAGTTGCTGTACGCCGCCACCCTGACCAAGGATGCCGCCAAACAAGAAGCCATCTACAACAAAGCCACCCAACTCTTCCCCAACGACTACCGTGCCTACAACAACCTTGGTAAACTGGCCTATCAGGCAGGCAACATCGACAAAGCCGACAGCTACCTGAAAAAAGCACTCTCTATCAAGAGCACACCCGAAGTAAACATGAACCTCGGTTTGGTAGCGCTTGCCAAAGGCGACAAAGCCGCAGCCGAAAGCTATTTGGGTAAAGCATCGGGCACTCCCGAGTTGAACGAAACATTAGGAAACCTCTATATTGCACAAGGTCAGTATGACAGAGCCGTAAGCGCCTTTGGAAGCAAAGCCAGCAACAGCGCCGCTCTGGCACAAATCCTTGCCAAAGACTACAATAAAGCCAAAACAACCTTGGCCAACGTAGAAAAGAAGGATGCCTATACCGATTATCTGAATGCTGTGCTGGGCGCAAGAACCAACAATGCTTCGATGGTGACATCAAACCTGAAGGCTGCCATAGCAAAAGACCCCACATTGGCTAAGAAAGCCGCCACCGACCTGGAGTTTGCCAAATACTTCACCGATGCCGACTTTATGAATCTGGTTAAGTAATTCAGCCTTCATTTATATAAAGTAAATGTGTTTTCATAAATAAATATTTCATAGAATGTCCGGCATGAGAATGTCGGACTTTCTTTTTATCCTTTTACAACAAAAACAACTATGAGGAAAATAGCACTATACCTATTGTTAGTTGCCGGCGCATCTGCTTGCGACCAATCGCCAACCGGCACCATCCGTCTGCAAGGAACCATTAGCGGATTGGGAAACGACACCATTTACCTGTATGGTGCCGACCACATGCGCGACCATATCGACACGTTGCTTGTCCGCCGCAACACCATTGATGCCGTGCTCTCGGTAGACACACTGCTTCCGGCCTATCTGCTCTTTAGCGACGGTACCCAATGCCCTATCATTCTCAACAAAACGGGCAACCTCAAACTAAAAGGTTCGGCAGCCGAACTCCCCTACCTACAAATCACCGGCAATCAGCCGAACAACGAACTAACCGCCTTCCGACAATCGCTGCAAGGATTGGCAGAACCTTCGGAGAAGAAGTTGCAAGAGCGCGCCGAAGCATTTGTCAACACCCATCCCGCTTCCCTTGCCTCGCTCTATCTGTTAGACAACTATTTCGTGCAGAAACCTTTCGCCGACATTGCACACATCCGAACACTCATCGACCGGATGAGCGGCGAACTCAAAGACCGCCCCTACTTGGTGAGCCTGCTCAAACGCATACAAGAGGAAGAACGTTCCCAAAAAGGACGCATGCTTCCCCTCTTCAAGCTGCGCAACCCCGAAGGAAAGGAGCTAACGCGCAACAACTTCAACGAACAATACCTGCTGATACACTTTTGGGCATCGTGGGACACGTTGCGCACCGACACCACCCTTCAATACTACCGTCGTCTCTACCGCAAAGAGAAGAAGAACAAACAGTTTGCCCTTCTGGGCATCTCGCTCGACACCAACAAGAAGGCCTGGGAGGATGCCATCCAGAAAGATTCCCTGCAATGGGAACAGGTATGCGACTTTACCGGCTGGAACAGCGACCTGGCACAACAGTTAGCCATACGTACCCTGCCCTACAACCTGTTAGTTTCGCCCTCCGGACGTATCGAAGAGAGACAATTAGACCAACAAGCTATCCACACCCAACTAAAAGAGATTGAAAAACAAGAAACTGAACGATTGAAACGAGAAAAGGAAAGAAAACATGCTAACAAAAACATTCGGAGCCGCCGTACAAGGAATTGATGCCACCCTTATCACCATTGAAGTCAACAGCTCGCGAGGCTGTATGTTTAGTATCGTCGGATTGCCCGACTCAGCCGTAAAAGAGAGCTACCAACGTATTTTGTCCGCCCTACAGGTAAACGGATACAAACTACCCACCACCAGTATTGTCGTCAACATGGCACCGGCCGACATCCGCAAGGAGGGTTCGGCCTACGACCTGCCGTTGGCAATCGGTATTTTGATGGCCACCGAACTAATCCACACCGACCGTGCCGATCGCTACTTGGTGATGGGCGAATTAAGTCTCGATGGCACGCTACAACCCATCAAAGGCGCCCTCCCCATGGCTATTCGCGCCCGTGAATTGGGGTTCGAAGGCATCATTGTTCCCCGTCAGAACGCCCGCGAGGCGGCAGTGGTGAATCAACTACTGGTCTACGGCGCCGAAAACCTCTCCCAGGTGGTTCGTTTCTTCACCCAAGAGAGTTCCACCCTGGAGCCTACCGTGGTCGATACCCGTGCGGAATTCTATGCCCGGCAGAACCTCTTCGATACAGACTTCGCGGATGTCAAAGGCCAGGAGAATGTCAAGCGTGCCGTAGAGGTGGCCGCCGCAGGCGGACACAACATCATCCTGGTAGGTGCCCCGGGAAGCGGCAAATCGATGCTGGCCAAACGCATCCCCTCCATCCTGCCTCCACTGTCGTTGGGCGAAAGCCTCGAAACCACCAAGATACATTCGGTGGCCGGCAAGCTGCCTGCCGGTAGCGGACTGATCACCAAGCGTCCCTTCCGCGATCCGCACCATACCATCTCGAGTGTAGCCATGACCGGCGGAGGAAGCTTCCCCCAACCGGGCGAGATCAGCCTGTCGCACAACGGCGTGCTCTTCTTGGACGAGCTGCCCGAGTTTAGCCGCAGCGTATTGGAGGTGCTCCGTCAGCCGTTGGAAGACCGCAAAATCTCCATTTCGCGGGTACGCAGCAATGTAGAGTATCCGGCGGGCTTCATGCTGGTTGCCTCCATGAACCCCTGCCCTTGCGGCTACTACAATCATCCCACGAAAGCCTGTGTATGCACGCCGGCGCAGGTGCAGAGATACCTCCACCGCATCTCCGGCCCGCTGCTCGACCGCATCGACCTGCAGATAGAAGTGGTACCCGTGCCCTTCGAGAAGATTTCCGACGCCCGTGCCGGTGAGTCGAGCGAAACCATCCGCCGGCGGGTGATGCAGGCGCGTGCCATTCAGGCCAAACGCTACGAATCCTACAAAGGCATCTACTGTAATGCACAGATGAACAGCAAACTGCTGGCGCTCTATGCCCGTCCCGGGGCCAAAGGGCTGGCCTTGCTCAAGCACGCCATGCAACGGCTCAATCTTTCGGCACGCGCCTACGACCGCATCCTCAAGGTTTCGCGTACCATTGCCGACTTGGAGGGGAGTGAACAGCTACAATCCCATCACCTGGCCGAGGCCATCGGCTACCGCAACCTCGACCGCGAAGACTGGGCTTCCCGATAACGATTTGTCCCGTTCTCACATCGTTGAAACAAGCACCCAAGAGAGTTTCCACGGCTTGTAGAACCCCCTCGCGCCCGCCCGCAACCACTCTTGCCCCTATATAAAAAAACATCGGCAAAGCTATATCCCTATACCTTTGCCGACCTCAAAAAACCTATGTATGATGAGTGGCTTACTAAAAAGCCCTTATCCTAAAGAAACAGTTCGGTCATGTTTTCATGCATGCGGATAACTATGTTTTTGCTTCAAAAGCAAGCAATGATTAGTAGTGGCCACAAAGGTAGGGGGCATTGGCTTACCGGGAATTACCAATGCCCCACTATTTTCAGTAACTTTTCACCCCCATTTCGGTAGAGTAAAAAGTAGAAGTTACCGTTTTAGAGATTTCCGGGTGCTATCCGAAGCAGACCCCCATGCGCCGTCCCTGCACCACCAGGTCGTGGGTTTCACTCACCAGCTTGAGACGGCCGGCCACCTGGTCGAGGGGCACCGAATCGATGTCGCTTCCCTGGAGAATGACCATTCTCCCAAACTTGCCGCACGCAATTAGATCGGTGGCATGGCTGCCCATGCGGGTGGCCAGGATGCGGTCGAAGGGAGTAGGGGCACCGCCGCGCTGCACATAGCCCAATACGGTCTCGCGCGTTTCGATGCCGGTCTCCTCTTCGATGGCGCGGGCGATGTACGTGGCAGGACGTAGCCGGCCGTCGGTTGCGATGCCCTCGGCCACCACCACAATGGAGTAGGGCTTGCCCCCGCGGATGCGTCGACGGATGGTCTCGCCCACGGTGTGGATGTCGAAGGGGATTTCCGGCAGCAGGATGACGTCGCCGCCGCCGGCCATGCCCGAGTGGAGGGCAATCCAGCCGGCCTTGTGTCCCATCACCTCGATCACCATCACCCGTTTATGCGAGCTGGCCGTGGAGTGGAGCCGGTCGATGGCCTCGGCGGCGATGCTCACGGCCGAGTCGAAGCCGAACGAGACGTCGGTGCCCCAGATGTCGTTGTCGATGGTCTTGGGTACCGACACGATGTTTACCCCCAGCTCGGCGAGCTTGCGAGCCGTCTTGAGGGTGCCGTTGCCCCCGATGCAAACCAAGCAGTCGATGGCCAGTTCACGCAGGTTTTGGAGGATGCGCGCCGGTTTGTCCTCACACGGGTCGCCCGGCGTCTTCTTAAAAGGTTTTTCCCGCGAGGTGCCGATGATGGTCCCCCCGCGGGTGAGCAGTCCGGACAACGATTGTTCGGTCAGCGGTTCCACCTCTTTGGTCAGCAGACCCTGGAAGCCGCTGTGAATACCGATCACTTCCATCCCGTAATGATTGACGGCGCTTTTGCAGACGCCGCGGATGGTGGCGTTGATGCCGGGGCAGTCGCCCCCCGAAGTGAGAATTGCGATACGCATGATGCAGGTTTTGTTCTTTGAGCAACAAAGATAGTGTTTCTACTTAATTGAATAGAAAAACAATCGTATCTTTGTGGCAATCAACCCCATATCCTCACTCCTAATCACATTTCAATGAAAGTCAACCCCCACTTTAAGCTCCACCACGTAGGCGACGAGCACATTCTCATCAACGAAGGAAAGCAAGAGGTCAACTTCAACCACCTCATCAGCCTGAACGACACCGCCGCCGGTTTCTGGCAGGAGGTTGCCGACGGCAGGGAATTCGATGTGGAGAGCTTCACCAACTATTTGACCGACCACTACGAGGTAGACCGCGACACGGCCGCCCGCGATGCCGGGGCATCACTCTCCCAGTGGCTCGAAGCAGGCATCGTCACCCAAGCATAACTCCCCTGCCCGCCCCCCCGATATGACGCTTCACGAAATAGATCTCTTCATCGCCCTGCTCGAAAACGGCCTGTTAGACCGACGGGTGCGCACGCTGACGGGGAAAACACCCACCCCGCAGGAGTGGGAACATATCTACGAAGCCGCCCGCATCCATGCCGTGAGTGCCGTGCTCTTCGACGGACTGCAGACCCTTCCCCCCGAGTGGCGTCCGCCGCGTCCCCTCTACCTGCAATGGGCAGCCCGCACCGTACAAATCGAGCAAGCCAACCTCCGCCTGCAGGAGGTGACCGCCCGCATCGTGGAGTGCTACGACCAGGCCGGCCTACACCCCGTACTGCTCAAAGGAAGCAGCATCGGCCGCCACTACCCCAACCCGTTGCACCGCCAATGCGGCGACATCGACCTGTACATCGGTAAGCGCGACTTTGCCCGCGCCAACCGCCTGCTCGAACAACTCGGGGGAGTGGTCACCGCCGAGACGGCCGACAAACACTCCCACTATCTGCTCGAAGGCGTACACGTGGAGAACCACCGCCGCCTCCTGCCCATGGGCAACCCGCTCCACACCCGCCGCCTGCGCAAGATGATAG
>JAISHB010000131.1 GCA_031262785.1 Prevotellaceae bacterium | reverse complement strand
CGTCTTACGTGCGCGGCATTAAATTTCGCCGCAACTACGGCAAATCGGCGGCACTCTATTGCGGCTTTAAAGAAGCCCAAGGAGACGTGGTCATCACGATGGATGCCGATCTACAAGATAGCCCGGATGAGATTCCCGAATTGTATCGCATGATCACTCAAGAAAAATTCGATTTGGTCTCGGGTTGGAAGAAGAAACGCTACGATCCGCTCTCGAAAACCCTTCCGACCAAGCTGTTTAACGCCACGGCAAGGAGGGTCTCGGGCGTGAAACTACACGATTTCAATTGCGGACTCAAAGCATATCGCCGCCAGGTGGTTAAAAGCATCGAGGTGTATGGCGAAATGCACCGATATATTCCCTACTTGGCCAAATCGGCCGGATTTACGCGCATCGGCGAGAAGATTGTGAATCATCAGGCACGACCTTATGGAAAAACCAAGTTCGGAGGAATCAACCGGTTTGTCAACGGCTATCTCGACTTGCTCACGCTTTGGTTTCTCTCGGCGTTCGGCATCAAACCGATGCATTTTTTCGGATTGCTCGGTTCGCTGATGTTTATGTTGGGATTTATTTCGGTGTGCATCGTCGGAGGTATGAAACTCTATAACATGACGCACGGGATGCCCTACCGCTTGGTAACGGATTCCCCCTATTTTTATCTTTCGCTTACCGCCATGATTATCGGAACACAACTCTTCCTCACCGGTTTTCTGGGTGAACTGATTTCACGCAATGCAAGCGAGCGCAACAACTATCAAATAGAAAAGACCCTGTAGAAAAGATGAGAAAATCCATGCACTTGTTGCTTCTGGGAATGGCGATATACGTAGTTACCGCCGCCCTGGTCTCCTGCAACGACGATGAAGATTGTTCGATGAATGCACGCCCCATGATGCAATGCACCCTTTACACAATTGATCGCACCACCGGCGAAATGATAAAAGACACCCTGGATTCGTTAAGTATCACCGCCTTGGGAACCGATTCGCTGATTCTAAACAATCAAAAACAGGTGCATAAACTCACGCTCCCGCTTCGCTATACCGCCGACTCCACCGTGTTAGTCCTACACTATAGCAAAGATGCCGACATCCCGAAAGATACGCTGGTGATTCGTCAAACCAACACCCCCTATTTCCTTTCCATGGATTGCGGATATCAGATGAAGCAAACCATCAACGGAAGTTCCTACAGTCGTCACCGACTCGATTCCATCTATATTCAAAACCGCGAAGCAGGCATCTATGAGAAAGAGAACATTCAACTGTTTTATTAATCTCATGCTGCTCTGCCTGTCGGCCGTCTCTTCTTTGCAAGCGCAACAAACGACAGCCGACAAGCCTGCTCCGAGGGCGGAAACAACAACCCCGGAGGTACACTTTCCGCTTTTCAACGGCATCACGGTGGGAGTAGATTTGTGGGGATTGGGAAGCAGCCTGTTGGGGGGTGATTTTATGAGCACCGAAGTGGCCGTAGACGTCAATCTGAAAAATCGCCTCTTCCCCATCGTGGAAATAGGTTATGGAAGCACCGACACCTGGAACGACAACGGAACGCATTACGAAAGCTCCGCTCCCTATTTCCGCCTCGGTTTAAACTACAACATTCTCTTCAAAAAGAGTTTCAAAAATTACCTCTTCATTGGTGCCCGTTACGGATTCAGCAGCTTCAAGTACGATGTGAACGCATTGTCGGTCAACGACCCCATCTGGAACGAGGAGGTGCCCAATCCGAATCAATCCGATCCGATATGGGGCGGCAGCGTTTCTTATCATCACAACGGAATGAAAGCCTCCATGCACTGGATGGAACTCTACTTCGGTCTTCGTGCACACATCTGGAAGGAATTATACATGGGATGGTCTGTGCGTATGAAATATAGGATGAGCAGCAGTGCCGACCCCTACGGAGATCCCTGGTACGTGCCCGGATATGGAAAATATCTCTCCAACACGATGGGTGTAACCTACACCATCACCTATCTGTTACCTTTCAAATAAGTATGAGCGGAATAGAACTTTGGTTGTTGGCCATCGGCTTGGCGATGGATTGTTTTGCGGTCTCTATTGCCAGTGGAATCATTCTCAAACGCGTGGAATGGCGTCCTATGCTCATCATGGCTTTTTCTTTCGGATTGTTTCAAGCGGCCATGCCGCTCATCGGCTGGATGGGAGCGGGTATGTTCAGCTACCTCATTCAAGAATTCGACCACTGGATAGCTTTTGCCATTTTAGCCTTTCTGGGTTTTCGGATGATAAAGGAGTCATTTAAGAACGAAGAGCAAAAACACGACTACAATCCGCGCAACCTCAAAGTGGTGTTGGCGCTGGCCGTTGCCACCAGCATCGATGCACTCGCCATTGGCATTTCGTTTGCCTTCCTGGGGATGGACACCTATGGAGAAATTGCTTCGTCGGTGCTCATTATCGGTGCCGTCTCTTTTCTGTTTTCCATGGTGGGATTGATGTTGGGTGCCCGTTGTCATCACGGCATTGCCCGACGCCTGCGGGTGGAGTTGTTGGGAGGCATCATCCTGATTCTCATCGGCACGAAGATAGTCATCGAACACCTCTTTTTAGAAGGATAATCAGCCCTATGAATAAGAAGAAAACAGGTATACAATTTGGTTGGGTGGCTTTGCTCCTGCTGGCCACCGTATGGATTATCGTCCGGCATCAACAAGCACCCGGTCGTTATCAAACCGCCCAAGGATTGATCTTCGGCACCCTCTATCAAATCACCTATCAACACCGCGACGATCTGAAACCGGCCATTGATGCCGAGCTTAAACGCATCGACGGTTCACTCTCCACCTTCAACGATACCTCTGTGATTTCGCGCATCAACCGCAATGAACCTGTTATTCCCGACACCCTTTTTCTTCGGGTGTTTCGTCGAAGCATGGAAATCTCGCGGCAAACCGAAGGTGCCTTCGACATCACCGTGGCACCGCTCGTCAATGCGTGGGGCTTCGGATTTAAACACGGAGCGTTCCCCGACTCGGTAACCATCGACAGCTTGTTGCAACTAACCGGATACACCAAGGTGCAGCTGGGAAGTAACAACCGCATCGTTAAACAAGATCCGCGCATCATGCTCGATTGCAGCGCCATCGCCAAAGGCTACGCAGTGGACTTAATTGCCGAATTGCTTGGCAAAAAAGGATGCAACAACTACATGGTAGACATCGGTGGCGAAGTGGTGGCGCACGGCCTCAATCCAAAATCGGGTTATTGGAGAATCGGAATCAGCAAACCCGTTGAAGACTCGCTGGCGCGTAATCAAGAACTGCAAGCCACCCTCACGGTCAATGATGCCGCCATCGCCACCTCCGGCAACTATCGAAACTACTACTATAAGGATGGAAAGAAATATGCCCACACGGTCGATCCCCGAACCGGTTATCCGGCTCAGAAAGATATTCTCTCGGCCACCGTGGTGGCACGCGATTGCATGACAGCCGACGCCATTGCCACCGCATGCATGGTAATGGGTACCGGGCAGGCTCGCCGATGGCTCCGGCAACATCCCGAAATAGATGCCTATTTTATCTTCACCAACGCAAATGGAGAAAACGAAACCTTCTGCACCGACCGTCTGAAGAAAATCTTGAAATAATCACCCGGCAGCGCAACTTCCCGTCCGAATCATACGTCTAACCTGCAAGAAACCCCTAAAAAACTGTATAAGGTATGATTTTCAAGCGAATATTCTTTTTTGTGGTTGCCCTGCTGATGCTCGCAACAGTTGCACAAGCAAAGGTGCGGAAAGTAACCCAGTTTGATGCCAACGGCAACGTACAACGTATCATTGAACTAAACGATACCCTGAAAAACGGAAAAACGGTGAGCGACACGCTCAGCATCATGACCTACGATACTGCCGCAACCTCAGCAAGCGACGCCCTTCCGTGGAAACACCAACAAACCTCCGGATGGGAAACCGTTAGCCAATGGCCGGCCGGCGTAGCCGTATCCGTTGTGGCCATTGTTTCACTCATCTGTATTTTCGTGGTACCGATGTTGGTGATTGCCCTCATCATTTACCTGAACTACAAGAATAGGAAATCCCGCTATCGGTTAGCCCAGCAGGCACTGGCCAACGGACAACCGTTGCCGCTCGACTATTTCAAAAAAGCCAACGTGCAAAACATGCGCACCAAAGGAATCCGCAATATATTTCTCGGATTGGGACTGTTCATCTTTCTGTGGGCGCTGACCGACGAGTTCGGCATTGGCAGTGTGGGGTTACTCATTCTCTGTATCGGCTTGGGACAGCTTGTAATCTATCAGGTGCAAGATAATCGGCCAGAGCGACGCGGCGAAGATGAACCCGCTCGATGACATTGGGTTGATTGCGCAAGTGGTCGCGCTCGGAAACACCCGGGCGTTCGGCAAACTGGTGGAGAAGTATCAACAGCCGGTTAGACGGTTTCTACTCAATCTCACCTGTGGCGACGGACCGCTCAGCGACGACCTGGCACAAGACACCTTCGTGAAAGCCTACGTCAGCCTGGCCTCGTTCAAGAACCTGGCCGGATTTTCCACCTGGCTTTTCCGGATTGCCTACAACGTTTTCTACGACTATTTACGCAGCCACAAGGAGACCTCTGCTTTGGATGCCCGCGAAATAGACCAATACCAACGCACCCACCAACCCAACGTGGGAGAACAAATGGATATCTACCATGCTTTAGCCTTGCTAAAAGAAATTGAGCGCAGCTGCATCACACTCTTCTACATGGAAGACCAAAGCATCGAAAAAATAGCCGCCATCACCGGCTTGCCCACAGGAACCGTAAAAAGTCACCTTTCGCGTGCCAAAGAGAAGATGGCAACCTACCTCAAACAACATGGATATGACGGAAAGAAATGAGATACTGATAGAAAGCTTCTTCGCCGAGCACAAGCAACAGCTTGCTCCGGACGAATTCAGCCGACGGGTGATGCAACGTTTGCCCGATCGCTACGGACGCATTGCCACGGCATGGAGTGCCTTTTGCATCGTGCTGGCCATTGCCTTGTTCACGATGCTCGACGGTTGGTTGCTGGTGTGGATTGCCTTGCGCGATGCCCTGATTGCAATTGTAGAGGAGAGTTTGAACCAACCCGTCAACCTGCCGGTCATTCTGCTGGCCGTAGGTGTACTGGCGGTTATCGGGTGGAGAAAACTCAGTTCGCTGGTTTAGCTGTTTGGCTCCAGCCGGCGCAACCATTCGGCCACCGAAGCGTCGCTGGGCATACGCCAATCGCCGCGCGGGCTGAGTGATACACTTCCCACCTTAGGCCCGTCGGGCAAACAAGAGCGTTTGAATTGTTGCTGGAAGAATCGACGCAGAAACGTGGCCAGCCAATGCCTCACAGTGGCCTCGTCGTAGGTCTGGCCAAAAGCTTGCAGCGCCAGATAGAGCAGCTTGCCCGGGCGAAATCCGAAACGCAAGAAATGATATAAAAAGAAGTCGTGCAACTCGTAGGGACCGACCAACTCTTCGGTGCGTTGTGCAATCCGGCCGTCGGCAGTGGCCGGAATCAACTCCGGACTGATGGGGGTGTCCACAATGTCGAGCAACGTGCTTCGAGTCTCCCCTCCCATGGGCAGGTGATGTGCCACCCAGCTCACCAAATGGCGCACTAATGTTTTGGGAACACTGGCATTGACTCCATACATCGACATGTGATCGCCGTTGTACGTAGCCCAGCCCAATGCCAACTCCGAAAGGTCGCCCGTGCCAATGACCAAGCCTCCGGTTTGGTTGGCAATGTCCATCAACACCTGCGTACGCTCGCGGGCTTGCACATTTTCGTACACCACGTCGTGTACATCGGCCTGGTGACCAATATCGCGGAAATGGAGCAGGCAAGCCTCCCGAATGTTCACCTCCCGCAGGCTCACACCCAGCTCTTTCATCAGGTTGCAGGCGTTGGTGTGGGTGCGGTCGGTGGTTCCAAAGCCCGGCATGGTCACGCCCAGGATGCCCTTGCGGCTCCAACCCAATTGATCGAAGGCGCGTACGCAAACCAGCAATGCCAACGTAGAATCCAATCCTCCGGAGATGCCCACCACCACACTCTTAGCCTGGGTATGCACCAATCGCTTGGCCAAACCGGCCACCTGAATGGAAAGAATCTCTTCACAACGCTCATGGAGCCTCTCCCCCTGCGGCACAAACGGATGTGCATCTAACCGGCGATGGAGCAAGCGCGGCTCGCTTGAGAGTTCGCCCACCTCCTGGCAAGCCGCTTCATCGGACAGCTGCAGCGAGCGGCAGGCGGCGAATGTTTTATTCAGGATGCGTTCGCTCTGGAGGCGTTCGATGTCAATGTCGCTCACCACCAACTGCGGTTCAAAACAGAAGCGCTTGCCCTCGGCCAGCAGCGTGCCGTTCTCGTAGATGAGGGCGTTGCCGGCAAAAACCACATCGGTGGTTGATTCGCCGAAGCCGCACGAGCTGTAGACATAACCGGCAATGCAACGCGCCGACTGCTGGGCAATGAGTGCACGCAGATAGCTATTTTTGCCGATGCTCTCGTTGCTGGCCGAGAGATTAAAAATCAGTTGCGCTTCCTGCAAAGCTTGATGCGAACTGGGCGGAATCGGCGCCCAGAGATCTTCGCAAAGCTCAATACCGAAGCTCACATTTCCGGCTCGGAAAAGCAATCCGCTTCCCAAGGGTATGTGTTCGCCCCGGTAGTTGAAAATGGTATCGTCCACCTCGCCCCCGGAAGTGAACCAACGTTGTTCATAGAACTCTTTGTAGTTGGGCAAATAGGTTTTGGGAACGATACCCAACAAACGACCGCGCCGAATCACCATGGCACAATTGAGCAGTCGGCCGCCGCCCATCTCGAGCGGCATGCCCAC
>JAISHB010000056.1 GCA_031262785.1 Prevotellaceae bacterium | reverse complement strand
TGCCCCCGTGCCGTGTGATACAGATAGAGGCCGCGGACAACTCCATTCCAGGCCATCGCCTATGGAGCAATTGCGCCTTGCGGGTGGTCTCTGCCGGCAACAACAAAGAGAGCATTCTGACCATCCCTTCGGACTTGCAACCGCTGCTGCACACATCCGTTTTGGGTGACACGCTCTTCATCCGCATCCAGACGCCGCCCTACCGTTCGCAGGAACAGAAGGAATATATCGAAACACACCACGGCTACCCCGCCGTTCAATCCGACGAGTGGATATTGGCCTTGTCCGCACAAACAGACTATGTGGCCTCCCATCTGCCCAGACAGAAAGTGATCTTCAGCGGACTAAGCAGAGATTCGTTAGCCTTCTGTGTAGACAGGGGTGTGGTGGAAGAATCGCAATTCCGTGCCCTTAAGGCCGACGGACGGGAGCTGCGCTTCAAGAGCGGAAGCGTGCAGCACCTGCACACCAACCTGGACGGGAACATCCGATGGATCTTGGATGAAAAGCAGTTTCACCTCGACACCGAACACCTGAGTGGAAGCGGCTGGCACCAATGGTCGCTGCTCAAAGGCGAATGTCGCCGTCTCCTCTGGCAACCGCTCACAAAAGAGGCCACGCTGCAGGTCACGCTCCATGAGGGAGCTATCCTCGAGCAACGCTAACCCATACGAGCACTCCGGCTTCCGGAGCAGAAACACTCCGGCTTCAAAGAGACGAAACGGTCGCTGCAAACAGCTGTTCGCAGCGACCGTTTCCATACTATCAAATCACTTAAAAAAAACTATTTCTTATTCTTGATAAAAGGAGGTGTGTGTCACCTCTATCACCAGCTGGTCGTTGCCTCCTTTCAGGCGGGTGTAGCTGGGCGTGAGATCGTTTTGGATGGTGGTCATCGTTTGCGCCCCGGAACTGTTGTATTCATAGCTTGCCACCACCGGTATGAGCACCACCTTGTTCTCTTCGTTCCAGGCGGCTTCGTCCCACGGTTGGGCGCCCGCTTCTTCCGCCGCTTTTTTGGCGGCCGCCTTCTCGCGCACGCAGGTGGTGATCAGGCGGGCAACGTTGCCGAAGACATATTGGTTGGTGGCCACGGCGTTGTGGTCGGCATAGAACGAGGTGACCATGTCGGGCAGGCTGTTCTCCTCGAAGAACTTCTTCACATCCTTTTTGCGTATGAGTAGCAGGGTGGCAGGCGCCTTCATGGAATAGTTGTAGGGCGTCTCTTGCCGGTAGTTGGTGAAGGTCAGGCGGACGCCGTTGAGCGAGTCGCCGTGCAGCTCGTCGCTGATGCGTTCGTAGGGGATGTCGGCCTCGGTGAAGATGCCGGCCGGTGCTTTAATATAGGTATGTTCCGTCTGGGCAGCCATCTGGGCAATCTCTTCGGAGTTGCTGAAACGATTGGCCTGCAAAATCTCCTTGGTGGAGGCAAACAGGGTGGCGATGCTGTAGTAGAGCGAATCGGTGCCGTCTTTCTTCTGAAGTGCCACGCCCACGCTGTCGACGTAGTGGAAACGGAACTGCATCTGAAGGTCGACGCGGTCGACGTAGAGGATGGTGCCGTCGCCATAGCTGCTCTTCAGGTAGACGCCTTTGAAGACGTTGTCGATGAAGGCATCGGAGTTCTTAAACCATTCGGGATGCTTGCGTACCGAGTGGAGGATGTAGTTGCCGAAGCGTTTGTCTAACGGGAAGGTGACGCTGGGATAGTAGGTCTTGTTGCCGTAGGCATCCACGGCGTTGCGAACGGTGTCCGAGACGGTGGTGTCGTAGGCGGTGTAGGCCTTGTGCACCACAAACTTCGTGGTATCGTCGCCGTAGGAGGTCTGGTAATATTGGGCGGGGTCGAAGTTGGTGTAGTGGTCGCGCTCCACCCGTTTGTTGAGCGTGTAGGCCGTCATGCGGCAGGCGTTGAGTGAATCGCCGAACCACGTGGAGTAGTAGACGGTGAGCTGGGCACGCACGGCGCTGTCGCCGGCCATGCTGCCGGTGCCGCTCTTGGTTTCGGGGTGGTATTGGTAGACATCGGGCAGGGTGAAGTCGTCCGTACAGTTCAGCTCCGTCAGGAAGCTGGCCTGGTAGCGTCCGAAGCCGCCCGGGTCGGTAAACTGGCCGACATAGCCGGTGGAGGTGCGGGCAAAGACCGAGTCGACGGTGATCGAGCGGGTGTGAATGTGGAACGTATCCGTTTGGGTGGAGAGGCCGTCGGCTCCGGGCAGCATATCCATGCCCAGCGAGCCGGTGTTGTCGTCGCAACCGCCCAGCGCAAGCAGTGTCAGAAGAGACACCGCTCCTGCATATTTTACAATTCTCATAGACGTGGGGAGTGTGGGAAAGAGTTTATTAACTTATTTGATTGTTGGAGGCTGTTCAATGGAAGAGACCCGGTCGTAGAAGTCGTTGCAGGCATCGTAGAAGTTGTCGGGCGAATATTCGAGCACCGGCTTTCCGCTTTGACGGGCATACTCCATAATCTCTTCGTTGGCGTGTGCGGTTTGCTGAATCACGCCGTCGGAGTAGTCGATGGCCAGTTTACACAGTTTGGTATGACCGATGGGGGCTTTCAGGTGCGAGAGTTCTTTCTTGGTGATGCCTTTGAGCAAAAGGCGGTTGATGAACTCGCTGCCGAAGGTTTTTTGGAAGTCGTCGTCGTAGAGGGAATAGACCACCTTGACGCCCCGAAACGAAGGTTCGTCTTTGTAGGCCCGCTTAATATAAAGAGGAGCCAACGCCGAAATCCATCCGTGGCAATTCACCAGCGTGGGACACCAGCGCAGCTTCTTAACCGTCTCGAGCACGCCGCGGGCATAGAAGATGGCGCGGGAGTCGTTGTCGTCATATTCCACGCCGTTTTCGTCGGCCGCTTGCATGCGGTTTTGGAAGAAATCGTCGTTGTCGATGAAGTAGACCTGCATGCGTGCCGACTGAATGGAAGCGACTTTTATGATGAGCGGATGATCGGTGTCGTCGATGATCAGATTCATCCCCGAGAGGCGTATCACTTCGTGCAATTGGTTTCTGCGCTCATTGATATTCCCCCATTTGGGCATAAACGTGCGGATTTCCCGCCCCCGTTCCTGCGTGGTTTGCGGCAACTTTTTGCCGATGAGAGAATATTCCGATTCGGGAAGGTAAGGGGTCACCTCCTGGTTGATGAATAAAACCTTATTTGCCTTTGTCATACTAAAAATGTTCTCAATTAGTGTGCAAAGATAGAGAAAATTACGCATAGTTAGGTTATCGGGTGGTCACTATAAATACTTATGATTTGTTAATTTGCAACTTCCGCCCCCTCTCTTTATCGTTTTAAGCCAAATATTAGCTTACTTTGCAGCACTTTTTCACGAATGTGACAACCTATTCAATGGAAATTATATACACAACTAAAGCGTTGCAAGCCAAACTTGCCAATGCAAGAGAAACCGGTACAACGATTGGATTAGTGCCCACCATGGGAGCGCTGCACGTGGGGCATGCTTCCCTTATTCGACGCAGCGTGGCCGAAAACGGGCAAACGGTGGTGTCGGTTTTCGTCAATCCCACTCAGTTTAATGACCCGCGTGATTTGGCTGCCTATCCGCGCACCCTGTCGGCCGATTGCCGGCTGTTGGAGGCGTGCGGTGCGGATTACGCCTTTGTCCCGTCGGTTGAGGAGATGTATCCCGTGCCCGACACGCGCCTCTTTGACCTCTCCCCGTTGGATGAGGTGATGGAAGGACGCTTTCGCCCGGGTCATTTCAACGGCGTATGCCAGATCGTGAGCAAGCTGCTGGATGCCGTGATGCCCACGCGAGCCTATTTCGGGGAGAAAGATTTCCAACAGTTGGCCGTAATTCGCCGATTGGTGAGCCGCTACCACTATCCGGTGGAGATTGTGGGCTGCCCGATTGTGCGCGACGAAGACGGCTTGGCACTGAGCAGCCGCAACGCCCGCTTGAGCGTGGCAGAGCGCGGACAGGCGTTGTGCATCTCGGCCGCGCTGTTCGACAGCCGTCCTTTTGCCGCCACCCACACGGCGGCCGAAACCAAATGCTTCGTGGAAAGCCTCATAGAGGCCACGCCCCTGCGTCTGGAGTATTTCGAGCTGGTCGATGGAGAGTCGTTGCAGCCCATCGCCCACTGGGAAGAGACCCGCTATCCCGTGGGATGCATAGCCGCCTACTGCGGCCAGGTACGTCTAATCGATAACATCAAATATTAACCCCTTTTCCCCTCTTACTTACCCATATGATGATAGAAGTGTTGAAATCGAAAATCCACTGCGCGCGCGTCACCGACGCCAACCTCAACTACCGTGGAAGCATCACCATCGACGAGGCGTTGATGGACGCCGCAGGTTTGATTGCCGGCGAGAAAGTGTACATTGCCGACAACCACAACGGCGAACGATTCGAAACCTATATTATAAAGGGGGAGCGCGGCTCGGGCACCATCTGTTTGAACGGTGCGGCCGCCCGCAAGGTACAACCCGGTGACATCATCATCATCATGTCGTATGCCCTGATGGACTTTGAGGAGGCCAAAGGGTTTACCCCTTCGGTGATCTTTCCCGACGCCAACAATCAACTCTAACGGGAGGTGCCGCAGGGATTTTATCCCTGCGGTGGCTCCTCTTCGCCGTCGTCGTTGCCGCCCGCGGAGTCTCCTGCATCGGCATCCGACGAGGAGTTGTGCTTGCCCCGTTGGTGCAGCACTTCGCGCTGGTAGCGCAGAATCACGGCGTTCAGGTAGGCCACGAAGTCGGCATAGCCGGCATCGCCTTCGAGCACAATGTGCGCATTCAGGGTCTTGACGAAAGCGTAATAGGCCTTATCGGTTGCTTTGCGGGCAATCGGCAGTGCCCCGTTCACATGATTATCCCGCTGCTTGTCCCGCTGCTTCATCAAATCAATCGCCTCGGCGTTGGCCGCGGCAAAATCCTGTACCAATCCGGTCAAATTAAGCAGACTAATCTCTTTGACATACAGGGTCTGCAGGTCATTAATGAGATTGACGAACAAGCCCGACTTCTTGTCGAACTGACCGGATATTTTAATCGCATAATCTTTGATTCCCTGCTTTACCTTCAGCGCGGCAGGTGCCTTTTCGGGCACTTTCAAGAGGCTGTTGACCACCTTGCGGATGGAGGTATAGAGGGTGACGCGCCGCCGGTCGGCTTCGGCAATCTCGTCGGTAAGTAAACTCTTGGTAGAAAGCTTCAGCAGCGCGTCTTCCTGGCTGACGGCCTGCTTGAGCGCGTCCACCTGCTGCTTCATCTTTCGCATGATGGTCGGAGTAGCCTCCGCCTGTTCAACGACGTCGCTGTTATAGAGAAAATGAACGCCGTTGTTTAGCCCCGGCACATAGAACTCATTAACTTCTTCCATATTGGTTGCACATTTTTAAGTTAAACATTACGATGTGAAGTCGGTCGATGTCCCTGATGACCGAAATCGGGCGCAAAGGTAAGTATCGTGTGAAAAATAGCAACCCAAACCGCAAAAATTTAGTGATACTTAACAAAAATAGAGACCAAAATTGATTAAAGTGACGCTTACTTGTTTACATTAGTTAACCAATGGAGTCGAAGTGACCTTCCATTGTGAACAAGGATGCGTCACTTGAGTCGAAGTGAACCTTTAGTGTGAACAAGTAAGAGCCAATGGAAGTTAAGTGAGCCTTTAGTGTGAACAAGGAAGAGCCGATGGAGCACCCTTTGTTAAGCCATATAAACAAGGATGCGTCACTTGAGCTTAAGTGACGCATCTTTGTTCACACCGAAGACTCACTTTGTCTCCAATGGCTAACCAATGTGAACAGGGTGGTTATTAAAGAATTTACGTTATCTTTGTCGAGGTAAAAACAACAATAGAAATTTAGGATGGTACCCAAGTTCTTTAATACGGCCGGGCCGATACAGCCCGATATACATTATAATGTAGACCCGTTGATGCGTTTTAATCTCGAGGAGATACTCTCGCTGATCGATCAGCGGAAGTATTTCGTGCTCCACGCTCCGCGGCAAACAGGTAAGACCTCTTGCATGCTGGCGCTGCGTGACTACCTCAATGCGCAGGGACGCTACTATGCCGTGTACACCAATGTGGAAGCCGGACAGGCTTCGCGCAACAAGGTGGAGGAAGTG
>JAISHB010000099.1 GCA_031262785.1 Prevotellaceae bacterium | reverse complement strand
CGTCTTCACCGTCATCACCATCGTTGCCCTGCGTGCCCACCGGTTTACGCTCGACGACTACAACGGTTTGTACAGCACCAATCCCAAGTTGGCACTCCTGATGACGTTGGCCCTGTTTTCATTGGCCGGCATTCCCCCTTTCGCCGGATTCTTCTCGAAGTTTTTCATCTTTGCGGCCGCATTCCATAGCGGTTTCCATCTGTTGGTCTTCATTGCTTTGGCAAACACGGTACTCTCCTTATATTATTATCTGAAGATTGTCAAAGCCATGTACATCAACCAGAGCGACGATCCGATAGCCGCCTTCCGAAGTGATGGTTATACCCGCGCCTCGTTGGCGATATGTACCTTTGGAATTATTGCGCTGAGCTTCGCCAGTGTGGTGTATTCGTGGATTGACGGGTTTGCTTGGGGAGTGTAGCGCACATACTCCGCTCAACTCAACCCATCAATCTGCCCGCCGACAATATCAATCCGTAGAGCCTGCGGATCCTTGGGCAATCCCGGCATACGCAACATCTCACCGGCAATAGCTACAATCATTTCGGCTCCGTTATTAATCACCACGTCTTTGATGTGAAATTCAAACCCTTCCACCGCGCCATATTGTTTGGAATCGGCCGAGAAGGAGTATTGCGTTTTGGCAATACAAACCGGATAGTGACTAATACCCATCTTCACAATCTGTTTGATGCGACCAGCGGCGGTACTGCTAAATACCACGCTGCCGGCACGATAGATACCGGTAGCAATCTTCGTAATCTTTTGCTGCACGGTGTCTGTTTCGTCGTAGGTGAAGCGAAGCGGCCCCGAAGGGTTTCGCCGGATAGTTTCCTCCACCAAGCGCGCCATTTCAACGGCTCCTTCACCGCCTTTGGCGTAGGCATCGTTGATGACAAAGCCCACGCCCAGCTCGTTTTGACAATGCGCACGCAGCAACTCCATCTCTTCGTCGGTGTCTTGGGCAAATTTATTAAAGACCACCACCACAGTTTGCCCGAAAGCATGCAAGTTGCGCACATGTCGGTCAAGGTTGGACAAACCCGTTTTCAATCCTTCGAGATTCGGCTCCTGGATGCGATCGATCGGCACACCGCCGTGCATTTTCAATCCCTGTGCCGTGGCCACCAGCACGGTGAGCGCCGGTTGCAAGCCGCTCTTGCGACATTTGATGTTGTAGAACTTCTCTGCACCCAAGTCTGCCCCGAATCCCGCTTCGGTGATGACGTATTCGCCAAAGGTCATGGCCATTTTGGTTGCCAACACCGAATTGCAACCGTGGGCAATATTCGCAAACGGCCCGCCGTGCACAAAAGCAGCCGTTCCTTCGGTGGTTTGCACTAAGTTGGGATGAATGGCATCTTTGAGCAACACGGTGATGGCTCCGGCCACGCCCAGATCTTTAACGGTAAAAGGTTGGTCGTCGTAGGTGAAACCCAACAGAATGTTTTCGATGCGCCGGCGCAGGTCGTCCAAATCTTCGGCCAGACAGAGAATGGCCATAATCTCGGAAGCGGCCGTGATGTCGAAGCCCGATTCTTGCGTGATGCCGTTCGATTTCGGCCCCAGCCCCACCACAATACTGCGCAGCGATCGATCGCTCACGTCCAGCACCCGTTTCCAGAGAATCTCTTTGAGTCCGAATCCTTTCGACTGGTTTTGATAGAGATAGTTGTCGAGCAACGCCGCTATCATGTTGTGCGCCGAGGTGATGGCATGAAAATCGCCCGTAAAATGCAGGTTAATCTTCTCCATGGGGAGCACCTGCGCGTAACCGCCTCCGGCAGCGCCGCCTTTCATGCCGAAACAAGGACCCAGTGAAGGTTCACGCAGCGCCACAATGGCGCGCCGTCCTATTTTGTTAAGTCCGAGAGCCAAACTGATGGAAACGGTAGTTTTTCCCACGCCCGCTTTCGTAGGCGTGATGGCAGTAACCAAAATAAGGCGACTTTGCCTCATTTTGACCTCGTCAATCAATCGTTCGGGAATCTTGGCCATGTAACGCCCGTAGTTTTCCACTTCGCCACGGGGAATACCGAATTCTTCAGCCACTTGCTTGATTTTTTTCAGCTCAATGGTGCGAGCTATCTCAATGTCTGTCCTCATTTTCTTCTTTGTTTAATTCTCAATAGGCTGCAAAGATAGGGCAAGTGAATCAATTTCATTCACAATTGAGTCACGCTTTTTAAAGTGTGAGCCGAATATTAGTGAAGGTTATACTCCACAAGGCACCCTTCGGGATCATACGCAATGCCATAAATAACCTTCCGCTTTTCATCATACCCCATCGCATACAAGGCCTTCTCCAAGTAGAAGCGCCGAATTGGATTGCCTTGCCAGTCATAGACTAAAAGATGATGACAATGATGCGATTTCATATCGGAATCCTTCATACTGCGGCCGGAATACCATACATAGATGCGATTATTATCGCACGCCACATCACAAAATTGTACGGGAGCCTCTCTTTTATGTACGATGATTACTTGCTGGTCACGAATCAGATCCGGTGCCACATAACGGATTTGTATTCTTTCGATCAATGTATCCGGTGTGCACTCCGCAATAGAGAGGACTCCGGCATTTGCCGTTACACATACTATTTTGGTTCGATCGGGTTTGACCGCAATAAAAGTGGGGTTTGAGTAGGTTAACGACTTTTCAATTGGTGAATAATCTGCTGTTTCGGGAAAGTTGGGAAAAGAGAGCGTAGCCAACAAAGAATCGTTCTTATCATAGTAGCCCCACCAGACGAGTTTATTACTCTCCTGCGGCGTCATAGACTTAGTTCCGTTGTTAAGGAAGTCTCCTTTTCATACGTTCCCGACGCTCTCCACAGCTCATTTCATTTTGAATTTCAGAAGATAATCTTCCTGTTTGTAATTGTATCCATATAGCATGTTTTGTTTTTCGTCAACTACATACGTATACGGAACAATATCGAAATGATACTTGGCAATCGCATGACCCTCGTAATCAAAAACCTCCAGCACAGTCTCTTTTCCATCCTCACACAGTGTGTAGAAACAGTCTCTCCCCGCAAAAGGCATTCCGTAGTAGGAGGTACATTCCTTTTGATGTCCAATCACCACTCGTGAGGGAGCACTATCATCCACAATGCGCTTATACAACGAAAAATCGCTCGCACGATACACATCAATCTGTTTCTTGTAAACATATACATAGACAATATATTGATCATTCGCTGCCATGTATCCTCTATTCTTATAAAAGAAAGCGTCTGGATGATCCTCTTTTCCCAAGTCGAGCGTGGCCACCATCTTTCCGGTTTTCAGATCTATTTTCTTGAGTGCCAAATTGAAGTTATTATCGTTATACACCAACATCGAATCATCCACCACATGCATTTGATTCATTATTTCATTGCGGGCTAATTTATACTCCTGCTCGAAAGCCAATTGCTTATCGTTGTCTAATCGAAAACGGCGAATAGTATTAGGAGTATATCCCCAAATGAAAATATCATCCGTTAGGGTCTGGCAAAACGACGGGAAGATGGTAAATTCATCCGGCCCACTCCCAATATGTCCTCCCTTGTAGATACACTCAAATTGAGGAAGCACATATTGATAAAGCAAGGTATCTTTACTACCGTTGGCTATGAATAACACATCCTCTTTCAACGTCATAAAGTTGGGGGAGATTACCTCTGCAATAGTAACCTTTTCAGCGATCAATAACGTGTCGATGGGAAAAGAAGCCATCGCTTGCGTCTCCCTCCGATTCGTTGTACACGAGATGCAAACGAATAGGAGTACAAAATAGGTGATGTTTTGTAATTTCATACTATGTACACTGTTAGTTTATTCCTGATACCAATCGGGCCTCAATCCGGAAGCTGAAATCTCACTAAAAATTCCTCGTCACTTTCGGGATGAATGGTTTTTGCATACATACAATTCCGTTTCTCATCAATCGCAAAATACCTAACCACCGGTCTGTCCAATTGATAAGAGGTGACAAAATTGCCCTTCCAATCAAAGAGAAAAATCTCATCGTTAAAACTCGTCGGATAACCCTCTTTTTTGGGCGTATCTATCTGATTGTTCGAGTATTTAGGCAGTATATAGATCCACTTATTGGTTACATAGGCACCCAATCCTCTTAAATCCTCTTTATCGGATGTATCCTCCTCTTTATATTTGGGATACCCCTTTAAAAAAGCATTTCTCTTTAGTAACATGCTATCACCAAGTTCGATAATCTCCGCATAGTTTCCAAATTGATGGTTGAAATACAAATACTCATTAGTTGCTCCCGGGCGTTTCATAATTCCACCCCCACTATTGTAAACAAGTGCTTTCGTAATCGGGCGGGCTTCCACCTGATCATTAGGATATAAAGCATCTTTGATCGGAGAGATTTTATAATTCTTCAAATCTACCACAGAGAAAAGAGTAGATGTTTGTAAATCTCCACCTATAATTAGATAGAGACTGTCTCTCGAAGGGGCTAATTCACTCCATCCAGCCCCTTTTTGCTGAGGAAAATCCATCCGTTTCCAGGTCTTCGAATCCGCAAACTCCCCTACTTGAAAACAATCTATCTGCCCGTTTTCGGTACAATACACATACTTGATGCCCAACTCATCTTGGAATAGATTTACCAAGGAGCCGGCTATCTCCAAGGGTCCTTTCCCTTTGCGGGCAAAATTCCCAATCCAGCGTAAGGAATCATCCCGAATCACATATTCAGAGAGCAGTTCATCACACTGAAAACAACGTAGAACGATGGTGTCGTTTCTATAATATAAAATACTACTCCCATAAATGATGGAATCACTTATAAGCGGAGTAGCTTTCAATATCGCAGCATAGTTTCGATACTGCTCAAGGCCTCTATGCTCATTAGCACGTTCCTTACAACCGTAAAATATCGAAAATAGAAACAAGCAAAATGCAATAAATGTATACTTCATATAGTAGCATATAAGATGTGACAAAAGTAATGCAAACAAAGTTGACTTGCAAACAGACAACACGTTTTTGTTCGGGTAGAAATACACCCGCAAGCCTGCAACGTTAAATCTACCGGGTAAATTTAACGTTGCATCCGCATATCGCAATTTCTACCCGGTAGATTTAACATTGCATAGGAATATGGCAATTTCTACCGGGTAGATTTAACGTTGCATTCACCTATCACAATTTCTACCGGGTAGATTTAACATTGCACAGTCCTATTTCGATTTCTACCGGGTAGATTTAACAATGCAGCCATGCATCGCGATTTCTACCCGGTAGATTTACCATTGCAGCCGTGCAGCACGATTTCTACCGCGTAGATTTACCATTGCAGGCATGCGGGCACATTTCTACCCGGTAGATTTACCATGGCAGGCTTGCAACGCGATTTCTACCCGGTAGATTTAATTCCTCTCCCGCACGGGGCGGTAGCATCACCTCGTAAAAGCGCACACCCTGTTCACTTTCGGACACCTTTGGTACGGCAAGTGGGCTTTATTATCAGCAACTTAGCGTTTAGGCACACCATTGGCTTAGTAAGTTGGCAGCATAAAAAAGCCATTCAAGATATGGACAGAGAAATACCCAAAGCGGTGCGCAACAAAGCGCGCAATCAAAAAATCTTCCGTTACGGCGGAACCATCGTGGCCGTGGTGGTGGTTATCGGCCTGCTTGTTTCCTTGATGCGCACGGGCGTACGGAGTAAAGACCTCACTTTCTCCACCGTCGATTGCGGAACCGTCGAAGTGAGCGTGAGTGCCTCGGGCAAAGTAGTGCCCGCCTTTGAAGAGCTGGTCAATTCGCCCATCAACACCCGCGTGCTCGAAGTATATAAGAAAGGAGGCGACAGCGTCGAGGTGGGTACGCCCCTGTTGAAGCTCGATTTGCAAAGCACCGAAACCAACTACCAAAAACTGCTCGACGAAGAGCAGATGCGCAGCTACAAGCTGGAGCAACTGCGGGTGAATAATCAAACCAAGTTGCGCGACATGGAGATGCAGCTCAAGGTGTCGGCGATGAAACTCAACCGCATGAAGGTGGAGCTGCGCAACGAGCAGTATCTCGACAGCTTGGGCGCAGGCACCACCGACAAAGTGCGGCAGGTGGAGCTGAGCTACCACGTAGCGCAGTTAGAGTATGAACAGCTTCGCCAGCAATACCAAAACGAACAGCAAGTGCTCGAGGCCGAATACAACGTGCAGCAACTCGACTTCAGCATCTTCCGCAAGAGCTTGGCCGAGATGAAACGCACGCTCGACGATGCGCAGGTGCGTTCGCCCCGCAAAGCCATCCTCACCTACATCAACGACCAGATTGGTGCGCAGGTGGCGCAAGGAAGTTTGCTGGCCATCATCTCCGATCTCAGTCATTTCAAAGTCGACGGCGAAATTGCCGACACTTATGCCGACAGAGTGGTGGCCGGCGGACGCGCCATCGTCAAGATTGGCAGCCAGAAGCTCGAAGGCACGGTGAGCAGCGTCACGCCCTTGTCGAAAAACGGGGTGATCTCCTTCACCGTGCAACTCAAAGAAGACAATCACCGCCGGTTGCGCTCGGGATTGAAAACCGATGTCTACGTGATGAATGCCGTTAAAGAAGATGTGATGCGCATTGCCAATGCCTCCTACTATGTGGGACGCGGCGACTACGACCTGTTTGTGCGCACCTCCGGGGGCGAATTGCTCAAACGCAAGGTGAGCTTGGGCGACAGCAACTTCGAATATGTCGAAGTAGTGAGCGGACTAAGCGCGGGCGATCAGGTGGTGGTGAGCGACATGAGCCAGTATAAGCATAAAAGCAAACTAAAGTTGGATTAAACATACCCCAAACGAATATGATCGCACTCTATTTTAAACAAGCCTGGATGCTCTTGCGCCAGAATCGACTGGTAAGCGGGCTGTCTATTGCCGGCACTGCCCTGTCGGTGGCTGCCATCATGCTGGTGATACTGGTCTATCAGGTTTCGTATGCCGACTATCCGCCCGAAAGCAACCGCTTTCGCACGCTCTACCTCGACGGCATGGAAGCACACACCCTTTCGGGCCGCAACTACAATGGTGCCACCGGCTATCGGGTGTTGCACGAGGCACTTTACCCGCTGAAAACGCCCCAAGCCGTTGCCGCGCTGACCAACAGCGGACGCAATCCCATCAACTTGCCCGGTGAGAAGCTGATGCGCAAGTTTACCATCAAATATACCGACGCTACCTTTTGGCGCGTGCTGGATTTCACCTTTGTGCAAGGCGCTCCTTTCACCCAAGCCGACTTCGATGCCGCATTGCACAAGGCGGTGATTAGCGAAAGCACAGCACGCCGGCTTTTCGGCACTACCGAGGTGGTTGGACGGGTGTTTCAACGGATGCAGGTAGACTACACCGTGTGCGGGGTGGTGCGCGAGGTCAGTACGGCCGCCGTCAATGCCTACGCCGACATCTGGATGCCCTACACCGTGCGTCCCGAGCTGATACACGACTTCGACCGGTACGAAAACACCACGGGAGGCTTTGGAGTGCTTCTGTTAGCCCGAAGTTCGTCCGACTTTCCGGCCATTCGCAACGAACTGGCACAAAGCCTTGCCCGTTTCAACGCTTCGCTGGCCGAAACTACCATCAGTTACGGGGAAGGGCCGGTTACACAATGGGATAAAATGATGGGAGGAACCTGTTTGGATCCGGCCAACGTGGGCGAATTCCTGAGCGGACGCGGTTTCTTGCTGCTGTTTCTGCTGTTGTTGCCCGCGCTGAACATCATCGGCATCACGCTGACACAGTTTCGCAAACGACGCTCCGAGATTGGCGTGCGCAAAGCCTTTGGTGCCCGTGCCGGCGGATTGGTCAAGCAGATAGTCACCGAAAACATGCTGTATGCACTCATCGGCGGCCTGTTCGGGCTGGCGTTGGCCTACGTGCTGCTCTCGTGCTGCAAATCGTTCCTGATCTCTTCCACCGTGGAGCTGACCGGCGAGATGTTGATTCGTCCCGGCACCTTCCTGATTGCACTTTGCGTGACCTTGCTGATGAACTTGGTGAGCGTGGGAGTGCCTGCCCTGCGCGCCGGGCGAATGCCCATTGTGCGGGCACTCAACGACGAAGAATAAAGAAAAATAAGAAGAATAACTAACATCCCTTTATGATACGACACCTCTTTACCCTCCTGTGGAACCAGCGCCGCCAAAACGGTTGGCTTTTTGCCGAGCTTACGGTGGTTTTTATTGCCCTGTGGTTGCTGTGCGATACCTTTGTGGCGCGCATCTACACCTATTATCAACCGTTGGGATTCGACATCGGGAACTGTTGGCGACTCTCGTTCGGCGAATACGTCTCCTCCTCTTCGAACGATGCCGGTAATACCACCGGTTCACTCACCACGCATCAATCGTTGTTTCAAATACTGGAACGCTTGCGTGGCCTGCCCGAGGTGGAGGATGCTTGTGTGGCCATCTACTCCTCGCCCTACTCCAACGGGACTGTGAGGCAGGGATTGCAACCGGTGGACGCGGACAGCGCCCGCTTTGCCGGCAGACAGTATCACATGTATTGCGTTTCGTACGACTATTTTCACACCTTCCGCATTCGGGATAAGAACGGCGAACCTATCGACGTGCGCGCCCATCCCGAACGTTACAACGAAGGGATGATGATTACCCCCGAACTCGAGCGCGACTTCTTCGGAAACGTGGCAGGTACCGGTAGGATGGTGATGAACGGCGAGGTGCAATTTCCGGTGACGGGGGTCACCAATTCCATCCGCATGACCGACTTTGAACGTCCGGAGGAGGCGATGTTTCAACTCTATAGCGATGAAGAGTTTCAGTCGTCCTACTTCTCGAACTACACGCCCAACCAATTGGAGGTGACGGTGCGCATGAAACGCACCCTTTCGCAGGAACAGATGGATGAATTTTTGGCTACGCACCGCGAGTTGCTCGGCGCGGGCAACCTGTACGTCATTGCCGCCGCGCCGTGGACGGAATGGCGCGATGCCAAACTATCCGACAAACGTCAACAGCTCACCGTCTTCGCTTTGATTGGACTCTTCACCCTGTTCACCGTCTTTTTCGGCATCACCGGAACCTTTTGGTTGCGCGTTGAACAACGGCGGGGAGAGACCGGACTGCGCATGGCCTTAGGCAGTTCGCCCCGTCGCATAGCCGGGTTCTTCACCGCCGAAGGATGGTTGTTGCTCACCGCAGTGCTGCCCTTGTCGCTGGTGGTCATCGGCAATCTCTGCTACGCCGACTTGCCCGACACCTCGCAGATGGATATGGGCACGGGGCGCTTCTTGATTGCCTGCGTAACCGCTCTGTTGCTGCTGGGTGTGATGATCCTCTTGGGGACATGGCTTCCGGCGCGGCGTGCCATGAAGATGAAACCGGCCGAGGCGCTGCACTACGAATAATTCCCCCTCTACCCACTCGTCAAACCGTTACACGTTATGAATCAAATTCAAACCTATCTCAAGCAAGCGGTGATGCTGTTGCGTCAGCACCGCCTGTTTACCACTATCTACGTGGCAGGAACCGGACTCTCCATTGCTTTGGTGATGACGCTCTTCCTTGTCTTCTACGTCAAGTTTGCCCCGGTCTATCCCGAATACAACCGCAATCGCACATTGGTGGTCGGTGCCATGCGCACCATCATGAAAGACAGCACCAACACCAACTATTGGTGCGGCATGGCAAGCTACCAATTGGTGCCGCACTTTCGCCAGATGCCTCACGCCGAAGCGGTGACGGGCACCACCCTCGGTTATGAACCGCGGTTTATCTCCCTGCCCAACAGTGCCCAGCAGCTTCCCGTGCTGTGCCGCTATGCCGATGCCGACTTTTGGCAGGTGTTCACCTTTCGTTTTGTGCAGGGGAAGCCTTTCACCAATGCGGATGTGTCGTCCTCGCGCAAAGAGGTGGTGATTCCACAGCGCTTGGCGCGCAGGCTTTATTCCACGAGCGACGAAGCCGTGGGGCAACCGCTCGTGCTCGACGGTCTGACCTACCGCGTGTGCGGCGTGGTGGACGATGTTTCGGCGGCAACGCCCGCCTCCAACGGCAATGTGTGGTTGCCACTCTCGCTAAGTCCGAATGGAGCCATGCAGGATGCCTCCACTTTCGAGGCGCCCGGCGATCTCTTCGTAGGGAGTGTGGACATCTACTTGACCGCCCGCTCGTCCGGCGACAAGGAGGCGCTCAAAGAGGAGGTGTGCGAGTGGATGCGCAAGTCGAACGCCGCCAATCCCACCTTCGTCAACCAGTTGATGGGGCAACCCGACGACTACTGGAAGAGCACCTTCCGCATGAACATGTGCAGTGCCCCCGATATGACGGAGACGCTCTCTTCCTTTGCCCTGATCTTGCTGGCCCTGCTGGTGATTCCGGCCATGAATCTCTGCGGGATGGTCTCCTCGCGCATGGACGAGCGCCTTTCCGAGATGGGCATCCGCAAAAGCTACGGCGCCAGTGGCAGCACCCTTGTCCGTCAGGCGCTCTGGGAGAATTTGCTGCTCACCTGCCTGGGTGGATTGGTGGGATTGCTGCTCTCCTACCTGATTGTCTGGACAGCCAACGAATGGATCCTGACGCTGTTCGACGATTTTGTGATGCCCGGCAGCAACGCCCCGCGCTTCACCTTCGAGATGTTGTTTAGCGGATGGGTATTTTTGGCCACGCTGGGCGTGTGTGTACTGCTCAATTTGTTGTCGACCCTCATTCCCACGGTGTGGGCACTGCGTAAACCCATCATTCAATCTATTAACATGAAAGACTAAAAGCCATGATGATACTACATCAACTCTGGAACGGGCGCCGACAGAACGGTTGGATATTTGTGGAACTGCTGGTGGTCAGCTTCTTCCTGTGGAGCGTGGTCGACCCCATCTACACCCTGACGGCCGACATGCACATCCACCCCGGATATGAAGAGCAGCGGGGCTATTTATTGTCGATGGGCTACTACAATGCCTCCAACGGTCACTACGAGGCGGCACAGGACAACGACAGCACCGCCTCCGACAACCTGCTACGCATTGTGCGCAGGCTAAAAGAGATGCCCGAGGTGGCGTCGTTTGCCCTGCTCAACAACGCCAACTACCCCAACGCCCTGGGTTGGAGCGGGGGAGAGTTCTTCAACGACACGGTGCGGCTTCACGCACAGCAATACCACTTCGTGCAGCTGGAGGGAAGCGACTTACTGACCACCTTGGCGATGCGCGACGTCCGCACGGGCAAACCCGCCGCGACACCCGCCGATTTGGCCGCAAGCAAAGGCGTGGTGCTCACCACCACGGCGGCGCGCCAACTCTTCGGCACCACCGATGCCGTGGGACGCACGATTCGCTTTTCGTCCAACGCCCAAGCCTCGTATCCGGTGCTGAGGGTGGTCGAAGCCTACAAAAGCCGCGTCAACGAACAGCCGCAACCGTTGGTGATACGTGCGAGCAACCAGCTACCCACCACCCAACGGCTAAAGTGGGGCTGCAACATCCTGCTCCGCCTGAAGGAAGGAGCGGCGGAAAGCTCGTTTGAGCAACGGTTCAACCGGGAGATGGCCCCGCAACTGGCCATCGGCAACTTCCACGTCACCAAACTGGAGCGATTGAGCCAGCTACGCCGCACCTATCAGCAGACCATGGGCATAGACAACACCCTGCGCCTCAAATACGCCTTGGCGGGCTTTGCCCTGCTGTGCATTTTCTTGGGGATGACCGGCACGTTTTGGATTCGCTGTGGCGCCCGCAAGCAAGACATCGGCCTGATGCGCTCGCTCGGGGCTACCCGCGGGGCTATTGTGCGCCGCTTCCTATGCGAGGCGATGTGGCTGGTCGGCATCGCCTTCTTGGTGTCGTTGCCCTTTACGGCACACCGCGTGTATGTCACCGGCTTTGCCGCCTCCGAAGGCGCCTATCACGACCCCATCTATTGGCAGAACCAAGCCTTGCCCCATTTCCTGACGGTCTCTTTGGTGGTGTATGCGGTGACGACGACGATTGGATTGCTGGCCACCTACATTCCGGTGCGGCGTGCCGTGCGGGTGTTGCCCGCTGATGCGTTGCGGGAGGAATAGGGAATCGTCCGCTATAGAAGACGGATTTATGCGAAAATCGTCCGCTATAGCGGACGATTTTC
>JAISHB010000049.1 GCA_031262785.1 Prevotellaceae bacterium | reverse complement strand
AGGTTATGGTCTGAATAGATTTTCAGGCAGCTTCGCGCCGGTAGGTGAAGGTCTGGTCAGAAATCTCTCCGGCTTCGCGCCGCAAGGTGAAACGCTCCAAACTTTTTTGCCCAACCAATCTCGAAGTCCATCGAAGCATCGTCGGAATCGGGGAGGTCGATACACAAACAAGCAGCCCCTGCATCTCTCACCCGTGAAGGTGATCGGTGCAGGGGCTGCATCAATTACTAACCCTTATTTATGTTATTACCAGAAGAATCTATTCGGCCAGCGGGTCGAAGGTGCCGTCAGCGCCACCGTTCATGTAGTCGCCCCAACCAACGGTTTGTTGCAGCTTGGGGTTGTTGTATTGCATATTGTCCGGCAAACCGAGTATATAATATTCCGGATGGAAATTGATATATTGGGATTCACTGTCTGCAACCCTGTCTAAACGATGCAGATAGGTGGTGTAGAACCCGGCCAATTTTTCGCTGGGGGTGGCAGTACCTATGTTTTCAGGGTCAACCGGCGTGATCTGTGCGGCCATTAAATCGAGCACAGAAGCGTCGCGTGCAGCCTTAGCCGTTTCATTGGCTTCGAGCGGATCCGAACCGTTCTTTTCGTCGGCAAGGAATCCCGACTGCAGCTGTATCTCAATGCCTTTACGACGTTTGCCGTTGAGCGGTTCCACGCCAATATAGTTGCACGTGTTTCCGCCATATCCGGTAACCTGCCAAGTCGATTTAATAGCTTCCTGACCTGCGCCGCCGTCCCATAAGAGCCAACGCTGCATATCATTGAAACGCTTTCCTTCGTAGGCCAACTCTACTTGACGTTCATACAGAATAGCGCCAAACAGCGCTCCTCTGTCTAACGTTGCCAATTCGCTGGTCCATGCGTCCAAAGCTTCCTGGCTATATCCCACGCGGGCACGAATGCGACGTAAAGCGGCAATGGCTTCGTCGAACTTGTTTACACCGCAGGCCGACTCGGCAAAATTGAGCAACACTTCGGCCACACGAAGTTCGATAAACGGCGCGGCCGAGCGTTTAAACCGGTTGGTCCATTCATATACATAGGTGGGTGAGTTGTTGATTTGATAGTCGTCGGTTTTCTTGCGAATATAAATATAAGCCTTACCGTCGCCCAGTCCTTGTGCAGCCCAACCGGTGGAGCTGGCGCTTTGCCGGTCGGCATCATCCTTATACCAGGCATACGACCACAGCACATAGTTTTGTCCGTTTTGATAGGGATAGCTCAACGGATCGGCATTGTATGCGGCGTTGTCGGTGGCGGTCAAGTCGGCCGATGCCGTCCATTTCACACCTGCAAAAGCAAAGGTGCGGTAGAAACGCGGGTCTCTGTTGAGGAAGAACAACTCGGGATTGTAGGGATAAGCGGTTGATGCGCCCGGTTTAAATCCATCTATCATGGGGAAGAGGTCTACCATCTCAAGGGTGGTTTGCTTGCCTCCGTTTCCGCCCAGGTTGCTGGGACGAATGCTGTTTTCCCAACCGTTGTTTTTCGCAACGTCACCCGATTCGATGGTGTTGTGCAGTCGCGACCACAAAGCTTCCGGATTTTTAGTTTGCATCCAAACCTCTGCCCACTTGGAGGCATTTACGCCCGGTGCGCTTTCGCCGTAAAGTTCGTAGTAGTTGCTTGCCTCTATGGTGTCGAGGGCTGCTTTATTGGCATCGTAAGCCAATTGCCAACGTGCTTCATTATCGGCACGATTGAAAAGCGGGCTGGCATAAAGCAGGCGGGCACGTCCCATCATGGCCATGGCGGTGCTCTTTGTGACACGTCCCCAATTGGTATCAGCCCAAGTGGCAGGTAACTTTTCGGCGGCAGTCTGGAAATCGTTGCAGACAAAGTCAATGCATTCTTTCGTACTGGAGCGCGGAACAATCAAACTATTGCCTTCGGGTATCGGATTTTGCGGATGATCAATGAGCGGAACGCCGCCATAGATTTTCACCAAACGATAGTATGCCCAACCTCTGAAAAAGTAGGCTTGTCCGAGCAACTCATTTTTTTGATAATCGGGAAGCGAGCCGTTGGTGATGCCTTGAATAATCAGGTTACACTCGCGAATACGCCCATAGGGGCTGGTATTCTTTTGTTCACCGTAGATATAGTCGGCCACATCCACATTGTTGAGTGTCTTATCGCTGTTTACGTAGTCGGAATAACCGCTATACTCTTCGGTCGATTGCGACCAGATGTCCGACGAACCGCCACTGTTTAAGTGATAGGAGGCCATCGTTCCGTCTACCGGCGAAAGCACTGCATAGAGGTAGTCTATGCGCTCTTTGGCACCGGTATAATCGTTGTAAATCTCATCGGTAAAATTACCGTAGTTACGTTTTTCTTGCAGGAATTCATCGCTACAGCCGGTGGCAAGTAAAACCATTCCCACCGACAGGATTAACAGCATGTTCCAGCTATATTTCTTTATTTTCATACTTGCTTATATTTTAGAATGCAACATTTACGCCCAATGTAAACTTTCTCAGCGCCGGATACTTGTCATAGTTGGATGACATGGGATCGATGAAATTATCCGGATACGGATTGTAAAGGCTCAGCAGATTCTGGCCTGTCAGATTCAAACGTACACTACCTACGCCTATTTTATTCACCCATGCACGCGGCAAGGTATAGGCAACGGTTAAACGATTGATGCCCACGCGTGTGCCGCTCAAACGCCAGAAAGTGGATTCGTAGCTATTGATGCTGTGACGCGGATTGGGATACTTGGCCGTAAGATTTTGTGCAGCCACGATATTGCCTTGCGCATCCAACACGTCGCTATAAACGAACATATCATTCGCCCAGAACGAGGGGAGGTTGGTGTATTGCAAGTCGTCGTAACCACCGGTTGAGTTGACGCCGTTTCTGATTTGACGTGCCGTGGTGGGCATCATGCTGTAGCCTCCCCAGCTTGCGCCGATTTGCGTAGATACCGAGAGACTCTTATACTCGAAACTGCCGTTAATGGTAAAACCATAGGGATTGCCGCGATCGGAGATTTGAACCAGGTCGACGGTGCGGTCTACCTTGCCGTCGGGGCCGTTGAAGCTGCCGTCGGCATTTTGCGAACCGCGAATATCCTTATAGATTAACATACCCGGATACACACCACTCTTTTCCAAACCCAAATAGTTGGTGATGTTATACTTGGCAAAGTATTCTTCAATCTCCTGGAAGCTGCGGAACATGCCGATGCACTGCAATCCCCACGTTCCTCTGTCGCTACGTTGATTGGGATGTGCTCCGTCGATAGGAATCAACGCATCCCAGGGAGCTACCTTCACCTTGTTGTCGTTATAACCGGTACTCAAACTTACCCGATACTTGGCATGTTTGCCAATCTTATCGCGCCAGCCCACCGAGAGTTCCACTCCGTAAGCGTCAATAGAACCGTAGTTCTCGGCAGTGGGCTTGGTACCCACGGTAGAGGTGAAGTTTTCCGAACCTTCGCGGGTCATAAACACGTCGCGGTTCCAGGTGTAGTAGCCGTCCAATCCGATGCTTAACCGATTGTCCAGCAAGGTCATGTCGATACCGATGTTGGATTGGTAACTGGTGTCCCAATGTGCATCGCGGTTGGGAGCATCGCTACTTTGTATGTAGTCGCCGCCGGGAATAGAAGTGCCTGTACCGAATACATTGCCTTTGTTTTTCTGGCGTCCGTAAAGTTGTACCCAACCCCAGGCGTTGATGTTGTCGCGTCCGAGCATACCGAACGAACCACGCAGCTTCAAGAAACTAATGCCGCGCACATGTTTCTTGAACCAATTTTCTTCCGAGATAACCCAACCGGCCGACACCGAAGGGAAGGTGCCCCAATAGTTTTCGGGTGCAAATTTGGTGGAGGCGTCCGAACGTACCAGGAATTGCAACAGATAGCGGTCGGCATACGAGTAGGAAACACGACCGATATAGGAGAGTTTACCCGATTCCGAGCGTCCGAAATATTTCGGATATTGTGCCGGGTCGGTATCCAGCGCCGATTGTGATTGTCCGTCGGTAAAAGGAAGCGGATCGGTAACGGTGGTCTCCATATTCTCCATTTCGGCTTCCGACTTTTCAATACTGAAGGTGGCATTCACATCGTGCAAGCCGAATTTGCGGGCATAATTTACCGTGAAGTTCAACTGATAGTTATCGCTACGGCTCATGGTGCGCGAAATAGAATTACCGTTCGATGCGCTCAAGGCTTCAAAGTTGGACATGTCGTCGCTTACACCTGCACCTTCATACAAGTGCGTGCCACTACCGCCCCGGTTAATCATACGATACACCGTCAGGGTGGTGGCCAGCTGATCGTTCTTGGAAGTTGCAATACTTTTCGAATACGAGAGGCGTACATTGAGCCCTTTGAGGATTTTGCTCCATCCAAAGTCATATTCCAAAGCGGTATTGAGCGTCATATTTTGGGGCATATTCTGGCTGTGGTCGCCCAATGTTTGCACGGCTCCATAGTGATATTGCTGCAGCGCATTGAGCGGCGTGGCATTGTTGGTGGTTCCAAATGCGGCGATGGGAAGCACCTCGCCCGAGGGAGTGGTGATATATTCGGGAATGTAACGCGGGCGGGTGAGCAAATGCAAGTAATCGTTTTCACCACTGCTTCCGCCTACTTTACTTACCGGCTTTACGGTTTCTCCGTAGTTACCCGAAAGTCTCAAAGAGGCCTTCAACCATTTGGTGATTTTGGTATCTACACCGGCATTGTAATTCCAGCGGTTATAGCTCAAGGCACTTAAGTTACCATCTTGTGTCTGGTAGGAGATGCCGGCATGGAACGTGGTGCGTTCGGTACCGCCGCTAATATCCACACTGTGCTTTTGAGTGAAAGCCGGACTCCAATACTTGTCCAGCAGATTGTAGTTCAAGTTCTTCATCGCTTCCAGTTCGTCGGCTTGGAAAAACGCGGTCACTCTGTCGATGCTTGACGGATCTTCCGAGGATACCGCACCACGCACGGCGTTCCAAGCTACACCTTGTTGATAGGCGCTCATCATTTTGGGGAACTGAATGGCATCCGAAAAGCCAAATTGTCCGCTATAGGAAATCCGGGGTGCACCGGCTTGTCCGCGTTTGGTTTTTACCAATATGACACCGTTTGCAGAGGCTGCTCCATACACAGCCGCTGCGGCATCTTTCAACACGGAGATGCTCTCAACCATGGTGGGGTCGAGGTTATTAAACTCCGTTTCGTTTGAAATGAAGTCGTCAATAACATAGAGCGGACTGTAATCGGGATTCTGATTGGTAAATTCCGATCCGGCATTGTCCGCTGCATTACGGATAACCATGCGGGTGGTTTCTCCCGGGCGGGAGCTGGTGCTGTTGACACTCAAACCGGGCACTAAACCGCTCAAGGCATCCGCCAAATTGGTGACCGCCAAGTCGGTGATCTCTTTGGGATCGACCGTTGCAATAGATCCGGTTACATTACGCATTTTTTGTGTGCCGTAGCCTACCACAACCACTTCGTCCAGATTCTTCATGTCTTCCTTCATCACGATACGGGTCTGACTCAAATCCGAGATGGTTTCCGACATATATCCGATATAGGAGATTTCAACCTTTGCTTTCGAGGGCACATTGATGCTGAATTTACCATCGACATCGGTGATCGTTCCTGAAGTGGTTGAGCCGCTTACCCTCACGGCTGCCCCAATGATGGGTTCGCCGATTTCGTCAACCACGGTTCCGTTATATTGGGTGGTCTGTGCATGTGCCATAAGTGTTGCTAAGGCAACCAAACAGCAACTCAAGCAGAGACGCAATAAATGATGTTTCATATTTAACTTATGTATTTAAGGATTCTAATTATTAAACCATCTCGGATCGCCGATTCCACGGGCAATGGTATTGGGATTACCCACTGTGAAGTCACCGTTTGCCGGATCGGCACACATCGGATCCTCAGCCAGTTCCGTACCACTCTTGTCATAGTTTCCGTTGCCGGTTTCGGCCGCGCCGTTTCGCCAATAGGTGTTGTTTGCGAAATTGAGCACCTTATTATTTACGTTGTTGCTGGGCAGGATATAGCGTGCCGCACCGTCGCGCAAGAAGTCGAGGAAGATGCATTGCTTCACATTGATGGTCATACCGGCACGGGCAAAGTTGTTGGAGTTGTGCATGCGGTCGAACTGATAGAAGGTGCAATTTTCATAGCTCTGACTGGCTGCTACCCATAAATTGGTGAAACGCTGACCGCTCAATTGCATGAAATAATCGGTACCGGTGTTGTTCTTGTAGACCGTACTGTTCTTTACGAGGAAATCTTTCAACGAACCGTTGCTGGCCGAGTTGCGATAGAAACGCCCGTTGTCGGTGAGTTCCACGATGCAGTCGGTAACGGTGAAGGTTACAACGCCGTAGTTCTTTCCGTTGTCGTAGAACAAGGGTTGGGGCAGTTTACGGAAGTTGCAGGCCATAATGGTGATCGGATTTTCAACCAGATAGGCACTGCTGGTCAGGGTAGCACCTTCGGGAATGCTGTTGAAACCGTAGAACATGCTGGCGGTCATGCCTTCGCAATCGAAGTTGATGTATTTAATGATGCTACCGCCTCCTTGCGATTTGAAGCCGCCGGTCATGGTTACCGTGGGGCGGTTTATTTTATTGCCGCGCAAGGTTAAGAAAATCTGTCCGAAATCCACTTCGCCCGACAGGGTGTAGCTACCACCGGCTTCCAACTCAAAGGCTTTTTCTTTGGTAATGTCTACGGTGTCTAATTTGTATTCGTCGAACCATGCTTTCAAATCGGAACCGTCGGGGATGACGGTAGCCGGAAGCAGGGTTGTCCAGGCTCGCTGGGTAACGGCAGATTCCGTATTGCCGAGCTTATCATTTCCCAACGCTTTGAAAAGCAGCTCATAACTGCTGTCGTCTGCAATGGGAAAGCTAAGGGTACAGCCATCTATACGTGCATCCTTCAGCTCCACAGAGTCTTCCCCAAGAACCACCACCGGCAAATTAGGGTCATCCACGTTGTAAACCGTAATTTCGTAACCTCCGGCACCAAATACAACCGGCCATGTCACTACTGCCGAGGTCCCCGTTGCATTCTTTGCAATTTTAATGCTGTCTGCCGGCAGAGCATCTAATTTAGTATTTGTCACTCCGCCCGAGAAGACCTCATCTTTATCGAAACCTTCTACGCACGAAGACACAAATAACATCATCAGCAAACACGCAGTGCCGCTAATGAAGCTTTTCATTCTTTCTTTCATCTTCATAGCTTAAATTTTAATGAAACAAATTGTAACTTTAATCTTTTTCTCAATACTACTTTAATCCTATTTTTTCTGATTAAACAATAGAGGGGTTCTACTTAACTTTAATTGAAAAACAGTACAACTTGGACGAAAGGTTTTTTAGCATGTAATCAACTTATACAGGAAAAAGAACAAAACGTTTTGTTTTTAACATCTCGAATAGTTCCGCAACTCTTCCCGCAAGGCGCTCTCGCGCTGGTTGGTGAGCCTACCCAGCAGCGCGTGGAACTGTGCGCCGTGATTCATCTGGCGGGTATGCGCCAATTCGTGCAGCAGCACATAATCGATCAGGTGCGAGGGGAGCAGCAGCAGATAGCAGGACAAATTGATGTTTCCTTTCGACGAACAACTGCCCCAGCGGGTGTGCGCCGTATTGATTTTTACCGTCCCGTAGGGTAAGTCGTGCCGGTTGGACAAGGTTTTGAGCCGTGCCGGCAGCAACTGTTTGGCCTGCCTGCGCAACACTTCGCGCACCACCTTGTGCAACCACTCCTGGTGGCCGGGCGCGGCAAAGTCAAACCCCGACGGACAAACAAGGATCACGCCCGACGGCTCGGTGCGCAGCATAAACTGCCGGACCTCTCCGCTGATCAGCTCAAGAGAGAAGAGGTCGGTGCGAATGTGAAACGAAAGGTCGATGCGGCGGGTAATCATCTGTTTTTTGGCGGCTGGAACCGGTGGCAAATAAACGAAAATAGTTGGAAATAAACGGCCGGCGTCTGCAACTTTCTTTTCCGCCGTCTCGTCTAACTTACAAAACAACAAGTCTCACCTTTATTAAGAATAAACAGATATGAAAAAGATGATTTTTGCGACGCTCGCCCTCGCGCTGCTGGGCAGCAGCAACGCCGCCGCCCAAGGAGGCCTCTTCGGCGGCTTGAGTAATAAGAAAGTGGTAGGGAGCAACACCTACGTAACCAAAGAGTTCTACGTGGGCGAGTTCACCGGCCTGAGTGTGGGCGGCAGCCTGAACGTGACCTATACGCAGCAGAAGGGAAAGCCCAGGGTGGAGGTACACACCTCCGACAACCTGGTAGATTTGCTCGACATCCGCATCAAGGACGGCACACTTCACATCGGTTTCAAGAAGGGCTACTACATCAGCTACAAGAAACTCGACGTGCAGGTTTTCGGCGATGCATTAAGCAACCTCAACCTGGCCGGTTCGGGCAACCTCATCCTCAAAAACGGCTTGGACACGCGTCAGCCGCTCGCCGTTTCGCTGGCCGGCTCGGGCGACATCATCGGCGGGGATATTTTCAGCACCAATCTCTCGCTCTCGCTGGCCGGTTCGGGCACTACCAAACTGAGCAAGCTCGAATGTACGCAGCTGAAGCTCTCGCTGACCGGCTCGGGCAACATCCTGCTCCAAGAGGTCACCTCCACCTCCACCTCCACCAGCATTGCCGGCTCGGGTAACATCACGCTGACGGGGACATCGAACTCGGCACTCTATAAAATCACCGGCTCGGGCGATGTGTTTGCCTCCGATTATGTGGTGGACAGCATCGAGACCTCCATTACCGGCTCGGGCGACATCAAATGCCACGCCGTCAAGAAGTTGAAGGTGCGCACCTCGGGCAGCGGACAGGTGGGCTACAAAGGCTCACCCGAAATAGACTACCCCCAGCGGGGATTGTATAAGCTTTGAAGGCTCTCTTTGATTGAGTTGGACGGCGCTAAACTATTCGCTCTTCTGCCATTTACCTACTCCTTTTCCAGCCAAATGCCGAAGAAGAGGTCGTATACCTGATAGGTATCGCGCTCTTTGGTGATGAAGTCTTTGTCGAGCAAGCCGCTCAAGGCCGAGCGCACCGAACTGGGCGAAAGCAACCCGTGACGTTTGGCAAAACTCCCCGACGTAACCCCGCTGGCCTGGCCTTCGCGGTTGATGGCCAGCAACACCTCTTTTTGTTTGTCGGGCAGCTGATAGAGCAGCTCGGTGTAGGTGTCGGCGGTGAAATTGATGATGTAACGGATGCCTTCTTCTATCATGTCGGTAGTGCAGGTGCCGCCTTCGGGGGTACGCATGAAAAGCACGTTCATGACCTTCTGCAAATAGAACGTACCGCCCCGGAAACGTTCGTACAGTTGGCCGACTACCCCGGGCTGCAATGTTTTCTTGTTTTCCCGGAAGAGGCGGAGGGCAAAATCGGTATAACTATCCAGCGGGATGGGGGGTAGATTCAAGATGGTGACACTCTGGTAGAACGGACGCGCCGGTGAGGTGAAAATAGTACCCATCAAATGGCGTTGCGAACCTGAAAAAAGGAACCGGGCATTGCTGCAATATTGCACATACGTGCGCAGGGTGGCCTCAAGGGTGTCTTCGGGATATTTATCGATTTGCTGAAACTCATCAATGGCAATCAAACAGGGTCGGTCGGCCTGTTGCAGGTAACGGAAGATTTCATCGAGCGAGGTTTCGGGATTGCGGATGTCCCCCCATCCGATATTCCACGAGGGGTTGCCGCCGATGTCGTAGGTGATGCCGGCTTTGAGCGAGACCAGTGTGTTGACAAACGCCTCCCATGTTTTGCGTCCGCGCGGTTTTAGCGTATCCAAAATCGCTTTTCCCAGCTTGTTGACAAAGTCGCGCAACGAACGGGTGGCATAAATATCGACGATGAAGGTGTAATAACGGGCTGTTATTTCCGGTTGGGCGAAACAGTGACGTATCAGATCGGTTTTCCCGTAACGCCGCGGAGAGATCAGTGCAAGATTATTGCCGTTGCACAGCAACGCCGTGATCTCTCGGGTCTCTTTTTCGCGGTCGCAAAAGTACTCGGCAGAGACGTAGCCGTTTGTAACAAAAGGGTTTTTCATACGCTAAATTTTTACTTATGACCGGACAAAGATAGGAAGGAAAACAGAGATTGCCATCAAGTGAATGCCATAAAATGAATGCCATAAAGTGGCAATGAGCTGCGCGACGCCATAAAATCCCTCCGACAATGTCAACCAGCGCTGCGCGACGCCGTTAAACGCCTCCGAAAACCTCCCTCAGCACTGTGCAACATCATAAAACCCCTCCGACAGTATCCCTCAGCGCTGCGCGAGGTCATAAAACCCCTCCGACAGTATCCCTCAGTGCTGCGCGACGAAAGAAAAACCTCCGACAACGTCAACCAGCACTGTGCGACACCGTTAAACGCCTCCGACGGTATCCCTCAGCACTGTGTGACGCCATAAAACACCTCCGAGGACGCCAACCAGCACTTGTTGAGGTTGTCGGAGGCCTCCGACGGGTTCATTCAACATACGATGAACCTGTCGGAGCTATTTTTTAAGGAGATTGAGGCCTGCGGCCACGCTTAGTGACCCTGATACGCCAGCGCTGCGCCGATGGCGGTGCGATATTCGGCATGGGGCGGGATGTGAAAGCGCACGCCGTAGATGCGTTCCATGCTCGGGAATATCTCGCGGCACTGCGGCAGCTGCGTGAGGTTGCCGATGAGCACGAAATCTTTAATAGGGGAGTTGACCGCCGCCAGCACCGCTGCCCCGCCAATGGTTTGCAAGACCAAGCAGATGATGCCTTTGGCAATGTCTTCGGCCGAGGCGTCGCTGCTGACCTTGCCGAAGAGCGAAGCGGTGGCCTCGAGCGGAAGGTCGGGCAGCGCGCGGTTGGAGATGTCGCCGATTTGCAGGTTGACGTGCGTGATGTCGCCCTTTTGGGCTATTTCGGCAATGTGGCGGAAGTCTTGCGTCTTGAGCAGCAACCGCGAGAGACCTTGCAACGTGCCCCCGCCGATGCCTACGCCGCCGATGTGCTCGATGCACTCGTCGTGGATGCGCACAAAGGAGGTACCCGTGCCCATGCTCACCACCAAGAGCGGGTCTATCTGCATGTCGTAGCGGGCACCCAGTCCGTTGGCCATAAATTCGTCCACCTTGGCCGTGGGCAATCCGTAGAGCGAGGTCTCCAGACAGGCGCTGCCCACACCGGTGAGCATCACCTGCTGCACGTCGGCCAGGGCAATGCCGTTGTCGTACATATATTTGCCGAAAGCCCCGAAGAGCGAGGAGACCGGATCGGCCGCCGTGATAAACATCGGCGATTCGATGATGCCTTCTTTCAGACCTATAATCTTGGTGGTGCTTCCGCCCACATCAATTCCTATGACATATCCCATAACTGTTCAAGGCTGTTTTTGTTACGGCGCAAAGGTACAAGTTTCTGGTTAAATTGCTACTTTTGTGCCGTTTTTAGAGAACCCTTTAAATAGAACGATGCCCCAAACATCCAAACAATTACAAACCCAAACGCAACAGCAGGTGCAAACGCTGTCGCCCCAACAAATTCTGGTGGTCAAACTGCTGGAACTTCCCGCCGTGGAGCTGGAAGACAGGGTGCGTGCCGAGCTGCTGGAGAATCCCGCCCTCGAAGAGGGAGGCGAGGAAAGCAATGCCGAAGAGACCCCCGAAAACAACGCTTCCCAAGAAGAGGAATCTGCCGACTACGATGCCCTGGGCGACTACTTGACCGAAGACGACATCCCCCCCTATAAACTGCAGGAGAACAACCGCACCCGCGGCCAGCGGGCCGAAGAGATTCCCTTCTCCGACGCCACCTCGTTCTACGAAACCCTTCAGGAACAGCTGGGCGAGCGCAACCTCACCGAGAAGCAGCGCACCATCGCCAACTACCTCATCGGCTCGCTCGACGACGACGGGTTGCTGCGCAAAAATCTCGAGACGCTGGGCGATGAATTGGCCATTTACGGCGGCATCGACGCATCACCCGACGAGTTGGAAGAGGTGCTGCACTTGGTGCAGGACTTCGATCCGCCCGGATTGGCCGCCCGCTCGCTGCAGGAGTGTCTGCTTATTCAGTTGCGCCGCCGTGCCGACTCCGACAGCGGGGTATCCTCCCTGGTGGGCATCGAAGAACGCATCATCGGCGAGTGTTACGACGACTTCACCCGCAAACACTGGGATCGGATCATGCAAAAGCTCGGTCTCCCGGAGGAGACTTTCCAGCGCGCACTGAGCGAAATCACCAAGCTCAATCCGCGGCCGGGCGCCTCGATGGGCGAGGCCATCGGCCGCAACATGCAGCAAATCGTACCCGACTTTCTGGTGGAAACCTTCGAGGACGGCACCATCACCCTGGCGCTCAACAACCGGGGCGTACCGCAACTGCACGTGAGCCGCCACTTCGCCGAACTGCTCGACGAACACACGCGAAACAAGGCCAATCAATCGACCGAGTCGCGCCAGGCGATGCTCTTCCTCAAGCAGAAAATGGATGCGGCGCAAGGCTTTATCTCCGCCGTTAAGCAACGGCAACAGACCCTGCTGGTCACCATGCAAACCATCATCGACTTGCAACGCCCCTTCTTCGAAGAGGGAGACGAGTCGCTGCTGCGTCCCATGGTGCTCAAAGACGTGGCCGAACGTGCCAAGCTCGACATCTCCACCATCTCACGGGTGAGCAACAGCAAATATGTGCAAACCCCCTACGGCATCTACTCGCTCAAGTTCTTTTTCAACGAGGGCTATATCACCGACGGGGGCGAAGAACTCTCCACCCGCGAAATACGCCAGGCGCTCCGCGAGCTTGTGGAGGGGGAAGACCGTCAGAAGCCCTACACCGACGACGAGCTGACCGGACTGCTCGCCGCCAAAGGCTATCCCGTTGCCCGCCGCACGGTGGCCAAGTATCGCGTTCAGCTCAATATCCCCGTGGCGCGGCTGCGTAAATAATCCCTCACCGGCTTCTTCCTTTTATGGCAGACATAGGCACCCGGGCAGAATAATATTACTATTTTTGCACCTCAACAACTTAATAAATCAACAACTTTTAAAAAACGTACCAGTATGAATTTACCTGAAAATGTCAAGTACACCAAGGAACACGAATGGATACGCCTCGAAGGCGATGTAGCCTATGTGGGCATCACCGACTATGCCCAGGAACAGTTGGGCGACATTGTCTTTGTAGACATCCAGAGCGTGGGAGAGGTGTTGGAAGCCGACGATGTGTTCGGCACCATCGAAGTGGTGAAAACCATCTCCGACCTGTTCCTTCCCGTTTCCGGCGAAGTGCTCGAGCAAAACGCGGCGTTGGAAGAGTGCCCCGAACTGGTGAACCAGGATCCCTACGGCCAGGGCTGGATCATCCGGATGAAACCCGCCGCCGATGCCTCCTTCGGGGAGCTGCTCGATGCGGCCGCCTACAAAGCGCTGATTAACGCATAACCGGGGGCGGCACGCATGAATCCAGTGGTCAGCATTATCATGGGCAGCACCTCCGACCTTCCCGTCATGGAAAAGGCGGCGGCGCTGCTCAACGATCTGAAGGTTCCCTTCGAGATGAACGCCCTTTCGGCACACCGCACTCCCGCAGAGGTGGAAACATTTGCCCGTGAGGCCGCCGGGCGGGGCATCCAAGTGATTATTGCGGCTGCCGGCATGGCGGCGGCACTGCCCGGCGTGATTGCCGCCGGCACGACACTGCCTGTGATCGGCGTCCCCGTCAAAGGAGCGGTGCTCGACGGAGTGGATGCGCTCTACTCCATGGTGCAGATGCCTCCGGGCATCCCCGTGGCCACGGTGGCCATCGACGGGGCGATGAATGCGGCCATCCTGGCCGTGCAGATACTCGCCCTGGGCGACGCTTCGCTGGCCGCTTCGCTGGCCGCCTACAAGGAGAATCTCAAAAAGAAGATTGTCCAGGCCAACGAAACGCTCAGGGAGGTGAGGTTTGCGTATAAAACCAACTGACAATGGATCTCTTCAACTACCAACCCCGTCCCACCAACGTAGTATATATAGGAGCTACCCCCATGGGTGGCTCTTATCCTATCCGCCTGCAGAGCATGACCAACATCTCCACCATGGACACCGGTGCCTGCGTGGAGCAGGCGTGCCGCATTGCCGATGCCGGTGGCCACTATGTGCGCCTGACCGCACAGGGCGTGCGTGAGGCGGAAAATCTGCGCGCCATCAACGCCGCCCTGCGTGCCCGGGGCTACACGGTGCCGCTGATTGCCGACATCCACTTCAATCCCGATGCCGCCGATGCCGCCGCACGCTACGCCGAGAAGGTGCGCATCAACCCGGGCAATTACGCCAAAGACCCGGCGACCATTCGCGCCCGTTTCCTTTCGTTTCTGGAGATCTGCCGGGCGCAACACACGGCCGTACGCATCGGAGTGAATCACGGCTCGCTCTCCGGGCGCATCATGGAGCAGTATGGCGACACGCCCGAAGGCATGGTGGCCTCGTGCATGGAGTTTCTGCGCATTTGCACCGAAGTGGGTTTCGGCGACGTGGTGATCTCCATGAAAGCCTCCAATGCCGTGGTGATGGTACGCAGTGTGCGCCTGCTGGTGCATGCCATGGAGCAGGAGGGGATGCGGTTTCCCCTTCACTTGGGCGTGACCGAAGCGGGCGAGGGCGAAGATGGTCGCATCCGCTCGGCGCTGGGCATCGGAGCTTTGCTCTCCGATGGATTGGGCGATACCATCCGCGTATCGCTCAGCGAAGCACCCGAGGCCGAGATTCCCGTTGCCCGTAAGCTGCGCGACCACATTGTGGCGCGGGCGGGGCATTCCCGCATCCCCGGCACTGCGGCTGCCGACTTCAACTACCTGGCGCCCGTGCGCCGTCAAACCACACCGGTGAGAAACATCGGAGGCCACCACCTGCCCGTGGTGATGGGTTACGGTGCCGATGCCCATGCCAGCCTCCTTGCCCCCGACTACATCTATGCCGCCCGCACGCTGCCCGCCACGCTTCGCCCAGGGGTGGGCTATGTGCTCGATGCCGATTGTTGGACGGGACGCGCCGACACCTATCCCGCCTACACCACCGGGCAACTTCCCTTTATGGGCGCTTGCCCGGCGCCGTTGAAGTTTCTCTTCCTGACTTATGCGGCCTTGACCGACGAAACGCTGGCATGCCTGCGTGAACATCCCGAAGTGGTGCTCATTGCCCAGAGCAACCATCCCAACCGGCAGGGTGAGCTGCGCGCCTTGGTGCATGCGTTGATGCGCGAAGGGTTGCACAATCCCGTGGTGCTCTTCGAACACTACGACGAGGCCGGGGCCGAAGAGTTGCAAATCAAAGCCGCCGCCGATGTGGGCGCCCTGCTCATCGACGGCTTTTGCGACGGCCTGTTCCTGCTTAACCGAAGCACTTCGGCCGCCAACACGGTCGACCTGGCCTTCGCCGTCTTGCAGGCCGGGGGGGTACGCATCACGCGCACCCAATACATCTCCTGTCCGGGCTGCGGCCGCACGCTCTTCGACCTGCAAGGAGCCGTGGCGCGTGTCAAAGCCGCCACCGCCCACCTGTCCGGCCTAAAGATTGCCGTGATGGGCTGCATCGTCAACGGCCCGGGCGAGATGGCCGATGCCGACTACGGCTACGTGGGTGCCGGACGCGGACGGGTGAGCCTCTACCGCCGCAGCGAGTGCATCGAAAAGAACATTCCCGAAGACGAGGCCGTGGCGCGGTTGCTGGCGCTCATCGAGGCCACCACCTAACAGACCGCGTGTGTCAAAATCCGAAAGGCGCACGCCGCCAGATGTAACAAAAGGTGCCACAAGGCGCCTTTTGTGGTCTATTATCTGATACTATTTTGCACAAATCCGGAACTCTTCCTCACTTAGTAGATGGCGTGTATGAACTTTTTCTCGTAAAGTAGATAAGGTTGGGGCATATATATATATAGGGTTCGCTCTACCTTTGCCGTCATAACCAATCAAATAATATTATTCTATTATGAAACGAGCAAACAGGCTTTACGGGCTGCTTGGTTTCTCCTTGCTGCTGCTGGTTCCGGCAGCCTGCAGCAAGCAGATGGACGAGACCGACCCCGAGGCAAACAACGAAACAGGCAACTACGAATTGATTACCCTTAGCACGGTTGCCAATCAGGGACGTAGCGAGGAGGAGGATGACCCTGCTTCGCGCACGGTATATGCAGAAAACGGAATGGGCATGACCGTTACGTGGAATGCCGCCAATCCGGCGAGCGAAGTGCTGCAGGTGATGAGCTATCCAACAGGTGTCGTCGAAGCATCTGGCACCAACCGTCTCTACGGCCAGCCCGGCACGCTCTCGAACAACCAGAAATCACTGAAGTTTTCAGGCGATGGCATCATCAAAAGTGCCGACGACAAGTATCATTATCTCTATCCTGTACCCGCCGCTTCGCAGGTGACGAAGAGCGGCGGCAATGTGGTGGTGAGCTACGACTTTTCACAGCAAAGGCAGCAGCTTGGTTCCACCGAGCACCTTGCGGCAAGCGATGTGATGTACACTTCCGCCCGCATTCTTGAACGACAAGGCTTCACCTTCAACCGTGCTTGCGCCATGCTTCGTCTTATTGCGAAATTGCCGGCTAACACCCCGGCGATTAGTCGCCTCACACTCGAGATGAGTAGTGCCGTGCTCTACACCGGTTTGCAACTTACCTACGCGACGGATGGAAGTGTGAGTGTGAAAGGCAGCAATGCTTCCAAGTCTGTTTCGGTGGACATCATCGGAGACCAAACTTCCACTTCAGAGCGCACGGTCACTGCTTATCTGTTGGTTTCGGCCAAGGATGCCAGCGGGAACAATGCAGCTATTGGCAACCAGCAGATGCAGCTCGTTGCCCTCAGTGGAGGAAACACTCGCTATATTGCTGAGTTGAATACCACTTCGAGTAGCCAACAGTTGGAACCGGGCAAACGCTTTACCTTTGCACCGAATGATGTGTTGGTACAGCGTGTGAACATAAACCTTTCCCAAAACGGCACGGCCAACAGCTACATTGTGAATCATGCTAACGGAGATTACTCTTTTGATGCTACCAAGCGGGGTAATGGAGTGCAACCAACTAGCAGCGAATACACCAGTAGCAAACCCTCCGGCTTCTCAGGTACCATTTCGTCGGGCAACTACACTGCCAAGATATTGTGGTCGATGGGCGGAAGCAGTAGCGCCAGCATCAATGGCGTGATCAGCAATCCTGTTTACGAGAATGGAAAGATTACTTTCGCCACTACCAATACCTCGAACAACGGCAATGCAGTGATTGCCTTGATGAGTGGTGACGAGATCATCTGGAGCTGGCACATTTGGAAAGTGGATTACGATCCATACAGTACCTCTTCAACTAATGCGCCGAAGTATGGCACGCACGAATATCCCATCAATGGCTACTATAATAATAAGGTAGTGATGATGAAATACAACCTTGGCGCCGTCCACACAAAGGAGAGTTGGGACGACGGTGATAACGGCTTCGACTTTGGCTTGCTCTATCAGTGGGGACGGAAAGACCCATTCTTGGGCGGTGTTGGTACCAGCAACACCGACCCCACCGACGGTGCTCATTTCACCTCCTCGGGCACTCCCGCCTTCAATTACAATGCCGGCAGTAATGGTACCATAGCCCTTGCCATCTCCAATCCAATGAGTTACTATGCCGGGCCAGCTGGCCAGCCGAATATGTCTGACTGGCATTCAGCCAGGCGTATTCAGGATTTGTGGGGCAATGGCAATTGGAGTGGCACTAATTATCTAAATAAGAATTATGGCACCAAGACCTGTTTCGATCCCTGTCCACCGAGTTACAAGGTAGCTCCCCACGGAACTTGGACGCGTTACTTCGGAACCGAAGAGGCTACATCCGACGAGTCTAAGACTCCCAACGTTTCTGGTGGTTTCAGAAAAGGTTACTTGTTTAAATACGATAATGTAAACACTACCTTCTATGCGGTTTTCGGCTATCGATCTGTGGGAGGTGCACCGAGTGGTAACAATTTCTACGGCGAAATATGGTCGTCGTCGCGTAGCCAGGATTACTCCGGAGACAGCAAGGGAGGGAAGTTCCAATACTATTCGGGCTCGCTCCAGGCGTTGATGCCTGATGTTCGGGCATCTGGCTTCGGTGTCCGTTGCGCCAAAGAAAACTAAAGAACATATTATTTTTGCGCGATTTCATAAGAAGTGAAATCGAAAAAAGAGAAGGCTGCCTGTTGCGAGAACAGGCAGCCTTCGTGGTTGGTGCGGGGTTCCCCACAATGGGGCACCGGCCTTGTCGGGGATTGGCAGACCGGCGGGTTCGGCTATTTCTTTAGCAGGCGGATAGAAAAAGCTTTGTAGTAGGCAGCTACATCTTTCGGCTTGGTGTTGGCGGAATAGAAAGAGGAGGTGCTTCCGTAGAAGTTGGGGGTCTCTTCGGGAATGGCGCCTTCGTCCATCGTCCAGTAGCCGGCTGCATATTGCTCACCTCCATAGCCGGTGTTGTCGTACCAAAAGCCCTGCGGAAGTATGCTCAAGCCGGTCAGGTTGCTCACCGGAGCAACCGGAGTGGTCTGGGAAGAGGCTATCCACACTCCTCCCTTCACCAAGGCGGCCGTTCCGTTGACATAGGTTTTGAGCACTCCCCAATCGTCACTGCTGGGAATGCGCCAGCCGTCGGGTGCCATCTCTTTTGCTAACAATGCCTCCCCGTTGTAGAAGTAGTAGGGTTTATCCTCCGGCTTGAAGTAGGCGGGATAGGCGCCCAGCTCTTCCTTTTGCGCGATAGGCGTTCCATCGTGGTAGCGGGTGGTACGCAAATCTTCCTTCGTCCAATATTGCACCCCCACTTTGACAATCGGATAGCTGATGACCTCCTCTTTGCGGATGTCCTTGAGCCGGTAAGCGGCAATATTCACTGCGTGAGGCTTGGTGGGAGGCTCGAGTGTGATTTCATTCTGCTGGTTGAAGAAGAATTGGTCGATGCTGTTGTAGCTTCCTTCGGCGTAGGTGAACAGGTTGGTGTTGATGTTCCAGCTGAGGGTTCCTCCCACCTTTACGCCGGAGACATCCAACAGTTGCAGCAGGGTGCCTTTGGTCAGGTCGGTCACGTTGTTGACGACGGGATAGGCTACGATGGCGCGCGAAGTTAGTGTGTTCGAGTAGAGGTACTCCTTGCAAATATCCGCGACGGCCACGCCGTTGCTGTATGCCCGATAGACATCCGACTGCGAGAACGACAGTGCCGAAAGATGAACGGCCGTGCTGTTGTAGTCATTGGTGGTATCGTCGATTTTCTCGCCCGTTGTCCAGTCGTCTATCTCCCCTACAAAGCCGGGTAAGACCGACTCTTCACTCCCTTGCTTGGCCTCTATTTGTATTTCGTAGCGCGTGCCTCCGACGGCATCGAACGAGGGCATCGGACAGGTGTAAAGACGTCCGTTCCACTCCAGCAGGAAGGCTTGGGTGGTCGGGCTGATTTGCTGGGGAACGATGATAAACTCTTTTCCCGTCAGGTTGCTTTTCTTGGTTGCCCACGAACCATACGGAAGCATGTCGGCCGGCACCGAAGTGGACGAAACGGCCGCAGTTTGCAGGTTGTAGGTGCAGACGGTGTTCAATCCGGTAGCTACGATGCGGGGATTGGCGGCCAGCATCTCGCTCGCCGTTTCACCTTCTTGAGGCACCAGCACCACCGTCAGCTTGGCAAATTGATGGGAGAAAGAGAGCTTGACCGGCGTATTGCTGCTGCTTACGCCGCTCTTGGAGGCTACCAGAAAATCGGATTGCGAATGCGCGGCATCGGTTTGCTGGTCGGTTTGTACCGCCACGGAAAGCGTGGTGGAACCTTCGCTCACTCCTTCCGACAAATAGGGGTAGTAGGCAATGAAGTCTAACTTGTCTTTGCCCGAGGGATAGTAGAGCGTTTCGGACGGTGTAAAGGTGGAGGCATCGGTGTAAGTCAACGTGGCATTGTCGATGTACCGTTTTCCGTCCAACGTACCCGAGTTGAGCATGGCAAAAAGCCCTACTTGATCTCCTTCTTCAAAAAGATTGGCTGTAACACGGGTGGTTGCTTCCTTGGAAATCTTGGAGGAAAAGCGTATGGGTACGGCTTCTTCCTCGTCCTCAGAACCAAAATGGTTCACACACGAAATAAATAAAGGAATGACGGCCAACAGGCACGCACTCCCTTTCAAAATACTTTTCTTCATGAAAGGATGAATGAATTTATTAATAAAATGTATAAAGATCTGCCCCGAACAAATACAATAGAATAGTCTATTTTCCGCAGAGAGGCGGGCAAAAGTAGGTTGCCTGTTTCGTTCACCAAAGCGTAACGCCTCTTTTTTGCCTATCATTAACATCTTTTTCCGTACTTTTGTGCATTCAACCTCCCCTCTTCAGGTTCAACTACATTTAAATATATCGAGTATGGCAAAAAAAGAAAGAGCTAATTTCGGCACCAAGCTGGGTGTGATATTGGCTACGGCAGGTTCGGCCGTTGGATTGGGAAATATTTGGCGCTTCCCCTATCAGGCCGGCGAGCACGGCGGTGCGGCTTTCATTCTAATCTACTTGGGATGTGTGCTTTTGTTGGGTATCTCCATCATGGTGGCGGAATTTCTGATTGGCAGGCACTCGCGTGCCAACACCGCACGTGCCTATCAAGTGTTGGCGCCCGGCACCCCTTGGAAGTGGGTGGGACGTTTGGGTGTACTCACGGGCTTTTTGATATTGAGCTACTACTCGGTGGTGGCCGGATGGACGTTGGAGTTCGTCGGCGAAGCGGCCACGGGCAACCTCACCGGCAAAACCGCCTCGGCCTTCAAGACGGCTTTCGAGGCTTTTACTGCCAATCCGTGGCGCCCGGCGCTGTGGACGCTGCTCTTTCTGTTGATTACACACCTGATTGTGGTGCGGGGAGTAGAAAAAGGCATTGAGCGGGCGTCGAAGATCATGATGCCCGTGCTCCTTCTGCTGTTGATGGTGTTGGCGGTTTGTGCGATGACGCTGCCCAATGCCATGCGTGGAGTGGAGTTCCTGTTGAAGCCCGACTTCTCGAAAGTAAATAGCGATGTCTTCCTCGGGGCGCTGGGACAAGCCTTTTTCTCGCTCAGTTTGGGTATGGGATGTCTCTGCACGTATGCCTCCTATTTCAAGAAAGAGACCAACCTGACCAAAACGGCTTTCAATGTGAGCATCATCGACACGGTGGTGGCCATCTTGGCCGGACTCATCATCTTTCCGGCAGCCTTTTCGGTCAACATCACGCCCAATGCAGGCGCCGAGCTGGTCTTTATTACGCTGCCCAATGTGTTTCAACAGGCGTTTGGCGGTGTGCCGGTGCTATCTTATATCTTCTCCCTTCTTTTCTACCTGCTGTTGGCGCTGGCCGCCCTCACTTCGACCATCTCCATGCACGAAGTGGTGACCGCTTTTCTGCACGAAGAGTTGAAACTGACCCGAAAGCGGGCAGCCGCCTTGGTTACACTTGGATGTGCCGTGCTGGGCATCCTTTGCTCGCTCTCGTTGGGCATCGGCCGAGACTACACACTCTTTGGAATGACGCTGTTCGACCTGTTCGACAAGGGAACGGCCAAGATTATGCTGCCCGTGGGCGGTCTGTTCATTTCCATCTTCACCGGCTGGTTCCTCGATAAGAAGATTGTACGTGCCGAAATCACCAACGACGGCTCCCTGAAGGTTCCTCTCTACCGGCTGATTATTGTCCTGCTGAAATATGTGGCGCCGATTAGCATCGCCCTGGTATTTATCAACGAATTGGGCATACTGTAACCGATGCGCTGGCGAGAGTCCTTTTCCCTGTATACACGCGGCCAGCGGCGCGGCATCATAGTCTTGGTGCTACTGATTACGTTGGTGTTGCTGATTGACTGGTTCCGTCAGCGGTCACCCAACGAGCACGAACCGACGAGCAACAGCAATGTCCCCGCAGTGCCGTCCGTCACCGATACGCTCGGGCACGAACAATCCGGCGCAGGTTCTCCCGTTGAATTGGCCGCTTTTGATCCCAACGAGGCCGACTCACTCCGCCTTCGGGGGCTGGGACTCTCCGGACGCGTCACATCGAATATCTTGCGTTATCGTGCCAAAGGAGGGCGCTTCCGAAAGGCCGAAGAGTTCCGGAAGATCTACGGATTGAGCGCGGAACAGTATGCCACGCTGCGCCCCTACATCTACATCGCCCCAAAGACCGATCTTCCTGCCGGAGGCCAGCGGAAGAAACCGGCTAAACGCACCCAACCGGCGCCGTTCTTGTTGGATACGCTCGCCTTGCAGGCTATCGCGCCAGTGGAGAAATATGCCGAAGGCACGCAGGTCGACCTCAACCGTGCCGATACCACCGAACTACAGAAGATTCCCGGCATCGGCCGCACCATTGCCCGCATGATAGTTACTTATCGGCAACGATTGGGCGGATTCTATTGCACGGAGCAGCTCAGTGACATCCATTTGCGTGCCCAATTGCTGCGGCAGTGGTTCACGGTCGACACCACCTTGGTCAGGCGCATCCCTCTGAACAAGGCCGGAGTGGGAGCATTGCGGGCGCATCCCTACCTCAATTATTATCAGGCGAAGGCCATTGTGACCTATCGCAAGAAGCACGGGGCGCTGACTAATCTCAAACCGCTGGCACTCTACGAAGAATTCACCCCCGAAGAATTGGAACGGATCAGTCACTACGTTTCCTTTGAATAGCTTCTTTCCGGTTTACCTCGTGTGTTACAGCAGCAAGGCTGTTTTTAGGGATATACAGTGATGGAAATGAGCACGAGAAACCTACGTTAAGGTGAGAACTGAAAAGAAAAGCATTTTTTTATTTGGTATTTCAAAAAAAGCTTTTGACCTTTGTTGCATTACTTAAGTAAATCTAACTATCATGAAGAAAAACTCTCTATTCATACTCTTCGTATGCAACCTCTTCACCCTGTCGGCGCAAAGCTTATCCGACAGCATCGCCTCCGGCTTCAATCTCTTGGAACAAGTTCCCCAGGAGAAACTCTATCTACATTTAGACAAACCCTATTACAGCGCCGGTGAAAAGCTCTGGCTCAAAGGGTATTTGGTGAACGCTACCACGCATCAGGAGGACCTTCCGGATAACTACATCCTCACCGAATTAATTAATCAATCCGATTCCGTTATCCTACGTAAGAAGATTCGCAAAGACACGCTGGGTGTGTTCAGTAATGCCTTTGAATTACCTCCCACGTTACCCGCCGGTAACTACTATCTGCGTGCCTACACCGATTATATGCGAAACATCGGTAACGATTTCTTTTATTCGCGCAATCTGAAAATAGGAAACCCCATTGCCAACAATATCCAAACCAGCATTCAATATGTCGAGAAGGAGGCGCTGCAATACACGGCTGAAATCATTTTTACGGATGATAAACAGAAGCCACTTTCGGGCATTGAGATGCGGTATCGGTATAGCCTCAACGAGGGTGAACCCAAACGCGGACGGGTTAAGACAGATAAAGAGGGAAAAGTAAGCATTCCATTAGAGAATATCACCGTACCCGCCAAGCGTCGTTTGGATGTGGAATTTGACGATTTGATATACGTTTTCAAGCAGACGTTTTATCCGCCGACGGCGAGCAAGCAGTTTGACGTGGCTTTCTTTCCCGAAGGCGGCGCATTGCTTTCGGTTAAGCAGCAACGCATTGCATTTAAGGCGCAAGGCGCCGACGGCTATTCCAGAGCTGTTTCGGGAACAGTGCTGAATGCAGCCGGAGATACCATCCTCAATTTCCGCTCGGAACACGATGGGATGGGGATATTCACCTTGCCCGCTCCCAAAGTGGGAGAAACCTATTACGTAGATGCCACCTCAAATGAAGGAATCACCAAACGGTTCAATCTCCCCAAAGTGGAAGCGAGTGGAGTCTCGCTTTCGCTTGCCTACAGCAAGAAAGCTATCTACTATGAGGTTCAACAAACTAACGACACTCCGTGGCAACCGCTTTTATTAGTAGGCCACACACGCGGCAAGCTCTCGGTTTTGCATCCCATTGAAAAAGAAAATATAAGTGGCATTGTGCTAACCGAACAGCTCCAGAGCGGCATTGCGCACTTCATGTTGGTGGATGGTCTTGGCAATGTGCTGAGCGAACGACTACTCTTCGTTCCCGACCAAGCCCCGCATAGGTTGGCAATTACTACAGATAAACCCAGTTACGGTGCCCGCGAGAAAGTAACCCTTCAACTCTCGGCCGAAACTATGGAAGGCTTGCCCGTGGAAGGCAACTTCTCCATCAGCATCACGAACCGGGCAACGGTACAGCCGGACAGTTTAGCAGACAACATTCTATCCAATCTGCTATTAACTTCCGATCTGAAAGGATACATTGAAAACCCTGGATATTACTTCTTAAACCAAGAGAGCAAGACCTTGCGCCATCTCGATTTAGTAATGATGACCCACGGTTGGCGCCGCCATCACATCACCAACGTAGCTAAGATAACCCCGCCTCCCATTAAATATTACATGGAAGAAGGACAGATTATCAGCGGCCGCGTGGACGGTCTTTGGGGCGGCGATGTAAAGGAAGGAACCGTTACACTTATGAATCCTCGGAATCGCGCCGTACTTACCACCACCACCGACGACAAGGGACGCTTTCTCTTCAGTACCTTTTTCCAAGAAGGCAACCCGTTCATGGTGCAAGCACACACGCAGAAAGGGTCGAATAAAGTAGGGATTGAAATGGACAGCCTCGTATTCCCCACGCCGCAGCACAAAGGGGTTTTCAGTAAAGAAAATGTGCTGGCGAAGACACCGGATTACTTGGCTACGGCTCGCGAACAATATTTTATTAACGGCGGCGAACGGGTGTATAATTTAAAAGAGGTATTGGTCACTGCCCCACGAAACAGAATGGCTAACCGAACTATTTATAGCGGCGGCATCAATACACCGACCGTTACCGCAAAGGATATTGAAAGGATGGGAGCAGAAACAGCTTTCGATGCAACCATAATGCGACTACCTGGATTAGAGGCCATAACGACAGAAGGTGGTAAAATCATTTATAATCCGAGAAATAGAGCTGTCGTAAGTTTGGTATTGGAAGATCGAATATACAAAGGGACGGATGCTGCGTATATTTTAGAGATGTTGCGCGGCCAAGATGTAGAATCCATCAAACTATTAACCGGAATGGATGCACTCATGGCCAATTTGGGCGGAGGGTATTCACTTTTCGGAGGAAATAGTTCCGTTGCGCTGGCCGTTGTATTGAAGCAGGAGCGATACCCGAGGGAAACGCCCAAGAACTTCATGCTCTACACGCCGCCGCTGGGATATAGCGACACCGTTGAGTTCTATGCGCCTACATACGATACGCCCGAAGCCAAGAACAATCCCAAACAGGATAAACGGAACACCATTTATTGGAACCCGTCTGTTTGCTTAAACAGTGGGAAAGCAACACTCACCTATTACACTCCCGACGGCGAACAACCGCAAGAAATAATCCTGGAAGGAGTGGACAAAGCGGGGAAGGCGTGCAGAATTACACAGGTAATCAATCAATAGATTCATCGGTTGCCTAAAAATCTATTCAGACCATCACCTTGCGGCGCGAAGCCGGAGAGATTTCTGACCAGACCTTCACCTACCGGCGCGAAGCTGCCTGAAAATCTATTCAGACCATAACCTACCGGCGCGAAGCTGGTCAGAAATCTATCCTCATTCGCGCCGGTAGGTTAGGGTCTGGTCAGAAATCTATCCTAATTCGCGCCGGTAGGTGAAGGTCTGATCAGAAATCTATCCTAATTCGCGCCGATAGGTGAAGGTCTGGTCAGAAATCTATCCTAATTCGCGCCGGTAGGTGAAGGTCTGGTCAGAAATCTATCCTACTTCGCGCCGGTAGGTGATGGTCTGATCAGAAATCGCGGTAAAGAAATCCGTACCGTTGTTTGGCATTTTAAAAAAATCTGTTGATCTTTGTGAGCAACATTTCAACTCCTCAAATAACTACCATGAAAAAGAACTTCTTATGGATACTCCTTGCGAGCAACCTCTTTGCCCTTTCGGCGCAAAGCTTATCCGACAGCATCGCTGCCGGCTTTCATCTCTTGGAACAAGTTCCACAGGAGAAACTCTATCTACATTTAGACAAGCCCTACTACAGTGCCGGTGAAAAGCTCTGGTTCAAAGGGTATTTAGTCAATGCTACCACGCATCAGGAAAATCTCCCGGATAACTACATCCTCACCGAATTAATTAATCAATCGGATTCCGTTATCCTGCGTAAGAAGATTCGGAAAGATACGCTGGGTGTGTTCAGTAATGCCTTTGAATTACCCCCTACCCTGCCTGCCGGCAACTACTATTTGCGTGCCTACACCGACTACATGCGGAACATCGGTAACGATTTCTTTTATTCGCGTAATCTGAAAATAGGAAACCCCATTGCCAACAATATCCAAACCTCCATTCAATACGTTGAGAAGGAGGCGCTGCAGTATACGGCCGAAATCGTTTTCACGGATGATAAACAGAAACCACTTTCGGGCATTGAGATGCGGTATCGATACAGTTTGAACGAAGGCGAACCCAAGCGCGGGCGGGTGAAGACCGACAAGGAGGGAAAAGTTAGTATTCCGCTCTCCAATATCACCGTTCCCGCCAAGCGCCGCTTGGATGTGGAGTTTGACGATCTCATATACGTTTTTAAGCAGACCTTTTATCCGCCAACGGTGAGCAAACAGTTTGACGTAGTTTTCTTTCCCGAAGGCGGCGCATTGCTTGCGGTTAAGCAGCAACGCATTGCCTTTAAGGCGCAAGGCGCCGACGGTTATTCGAGAGCTGTTTCGGGAACGGTACTGAACGCAGCTGGGGATACATTGCTCAATTTCCGTTCGGAACACGATGGGATGGGGATATTCACCTTGCCCGCTCCCAAAGTAGGTGAAACCTATTACGTAGATGTAACTTCTTCCGAAGGTATCACCAAACGCTTCAACCTTCCCAAAGTGGAAGCAAGTGGTGTTTCCCTCTCGCTTGCTTATAGTAAGAAGGCAATCTATTACGAGGTGCAGCAAACCAACGACACTCCGTGGCAACCGCTACTATTGGTTGGCCATACGCGCGGCAAGCTATCGGTACTTCATCCCATTGAAAAAGAGAACGTAAGTGGGATTGTGCTAACCGAACAGCTTCAGAGTGGCATCGCGCACTTCATGTTAGTAGATGGACTTGGTAATGTGCTGAGCGAGCGACTTTTGTTCATTCCCGACCAAGTACCGCATAGGCTGGCAATTACTACGGATAAACCCAGTTACGG
>JAISHB010000101.1 GCA_031262785.1 Prevotellaceae bacterium | reverse complement strand
TCAAAAAGCAGAAGAATGCCATCCTGCTGGCGCACTACTATCAAACGGGCGATTTGCAGGATATTGCCGATTATGTAGGCGACAGCTTGGCATTGGCACAATGGGCGGCACGCACTACTGCAGATATTATCGTGGTGTGTGGCGTGCATTTCATGGGCGAAACGGCGAAGATACTTTCTCCCAATAAGAAAGTGTTGGTACCGGACATGGATGCCGGATGCTCATTGGCCGACAGTTGTCCGGCCGACCGCTTCGAAGAGTTTGTGCATGCGCACCCGAATCACACCGTTGTTTCGTACGTCAACACCTCGGCGGCGGTGAAAGCACTGAGCGATGTGGTAGTTACCTCGACCAATGCGAAACAGATTGTGGAGAGTTTGCCCAAAGATACTCCTATTATATTCGGGCCGGACAGAAACCTGGGTAATTATATCAACTCCGTCACCGGACGAAACATGTTACTATGGGACGGCGCCTGCCATGTACACGAACAATTCTCGGTTGAAAAGATTGTGGAACTGAAGAAAGAGTATCCCCGGGCCGAAGTATTGGCTCATCCCGAATGTAAAGGGGCGCTGTTGAAGTTGGCGGACTTCATCGGCTCGACGGCAGCCTTACTCAAACATGCCGTGCAGAGCGAGACCAATGAGTTTATCGTGGCCACCGAAGCGGGTATTTTACATGAGATGCAGAAGAAGTGTCCCGGTAAAACGTTCGTTCCTGCGCCGCCCAACGACAGCACTTGTGCTTGTAACGAGTGTAACTTCATGCGCTTGAATACGTTGGAAAAACTCTATACCTGTTTACTGAACGAATCGCCCGAAATAGAAGTGGATGCGGCCATAGCCTCACAAGCCGTTAAACCCATCCAACGTATGTTGGACATCTCCGAACAAATAGGATTGTAGATCCGCACCCCCTAATAAAAATAGATAGCTTCATGAAAAAGAAAGAAAAGAAAGCAGGCAAACGCATGAATAAGCGTCAGTTAGCCAACCTTATTATGGATTATTTCCATTCACACGCAGGGGAAGTAATCTCCCTGAAGTATCTCTTCGAACAACTTCGTTTAACCACTCATCCGCTGAAGATGCTCTGTATGGACATCATTAGCGAGTTGTTGCTTGACGATCACATTACCCAAGTAGATAAGAATAAGTACCGACTCAATACACACGGTGTGGAGATGGTAGGCCGGTTTCAACGTAAAAGCAACGGCAAAAACTCATTTATTCCCGAAGAGGGAGGCGAACCCATCTTCGTTGCCGAGCGCAATTCGGCACATGCGATGAACAACGACAAGGTACGCATCACCTTTTATGCCAAGCGACGTGGTAAAGAGGCCGAAGGAGAGGTGGTAGAAATCATCGAACGGGCACAGGACAGGTTCGTGGGAACCCTCGAGGTGGAGAAGTCGTATGCTTTTTTAGTGACCGAACACCGCACGTTGGCTAATGATATTTTCATTCCCCGCGATAAGCTCAAAGGAGGAAAAACGGGCGATAAAGCCATTGTACAGGTTATTGAGTGGCCGGACAAAGCAAAGAATCCCATCGGACAGGTGGTGGATATCTTGGGACGTAGCGGCGAGAACAGTGCCGAAATGCACGCCATTTTGGCCGAATACGGGCTGCCCTACTCCTACCCAAACTCGGTGGAACGTGCCGCCGAACGCTTCTCGTTAGAGCTGCAACCTGCCGACTTTGAAGGACGGGAAGATTTCCGTCGGGTAACCACCTTTACCATCGATCCCAAAGATGCTAAAGATTTCGACGATGCCCTGTCGGTTCGGAAACTCGAGAACGGACTCTGGGAGGTGGGCGTACACATTGCCGACGTGTCGCATTACGTGCAGGAAGGGAGTTTAATCGACAAGGAGGCTGAAAAACGCGCCACCTCTATCTATTTGGTCGACCGTACCATCCCGATGCTGCCCGAGCGGTTGTGTAACCTCATCTGCTCGCTGCGTCCCGATGAAGAGAAACTGGCCTACTCGGTTATCTTCTGCTTAAACGATAAGGCGGAGGTGAAAAGCTCGCACATCGCTCAAACGGTGATTTGCTCGAACCGTCGTTTTACCTACGAAGAGGCGCAGCAAATAATTGAAACCCGAAAGGGTGACTACGCCGTGGAGCTGCTTAAACTCAACGAACTGGCCGCCGAACTGCGCCGGAAACGGTTTGATGCCGGAGCCATCAATTTCGACCGCTACGAAGTGAAGTTCGAGATTGATGCGCAAGGCAAACCGGTGAGTGTCTACTTCAAGACGGCCAAAGAGGCCAATAAGCTGGTGGAAGAATTTATGTTGCTGGCCAATCGCACGGTGGCCGAGTTTGTCGGGAGGGTACCTAAGGGAAAGAAAGCCAAGGTGTTCCCCTACCGTATTCACGACCTGCCCGATCCGGAAAAATTAGATAACCTCTCGGAGTTCATCGCCCGCTTCGGCTATAAGATTCGCACGAGCGGAACTAAATCGGACGTGTCGAAATCTATCAACCACCTGCTCGACAGCATTCACGGCAAGAAGGAGGAGAATCTGATTGAAACCGTCTCTATTCGCGCCATGCAAAAGGCACACTACTCGGTGCACAACATCGGCCACTACGGCCTGGCATTCGACTACTACACCCACTTTACCTCGCCCATTCGCCGCTATCCCGACCTGTTGGTGCACCGGCTGCTCACCCGCTACCTGCAGGGAGGACGTTCGGTCTCCGAGGTCAAATACGAAGAGTTGTGCAAACACGCCAGCGACATGGAGCAGTTGGCATCCAATGCCGAGCGTGCCTCCATCAAATACAAACAGGTGGAATTCATGAGCGAACGGTTGGGACAGGTTTGCGACGGGGTGATTTCCGGCGTGACGGAGTGGGGTTTGTACGTAGAACTCAACGAGAATAAGTGCGAAGGGATGATTCCCATCCGCGATCTGGACGATGATTATTATGAGTTTGACGAGAAGAACTACTGCCTGCGGGGTCGCCGCAAGCGGCGCATCTACCGGCTGGGCGATGCCATCACCGTGCAGGTAGCCCGTGCCAATCTCGAGAAAAAACAGTTGGATTTTGCCCTCGTGGAGCATTAATAGGCACCCGTTCACCCTATCTACTACTGCTTATGTACACTGCATCTTACCTCATCGGGGCGCATCTGGTTCGTCTCTCTTCGGCCTTTTCGTTTGACCGGTTGCTTCCTTCATTCGCTCCCTTTTGCGTGGAAGAGGAGGAACAGAAGGCAGGCCTGACCGTCCGCATCAAACGAAGCAACCTGCGCACGCTGCCCGCAGACTGCACTCTGCTGACTGAGTTTGAATGGGAAGAGGCCGCTTGCCGCATCTTTTCCACGGCCGACAGCCGTCGCATCATCCAGCTCCTGCCCGAACAAAGTCCGTTGGTCTATACGGCTGTGTGCCATGCAGACTACACCGATGCCGACCTCTATCTGCACGGAAAGCGCCTGGATGCCTTCGTGCTGAATAACTTCCTGATGATGCTCTATGCCTTTGCAACCGCTCCCACCGGTACGCTGTTGCTGCATGCCTCGGTGGTGATCCGCGAGCAACAGGCTTACGCCTTTCTGGGAAAGAGCGGCACCGGCAAGAGTACGCACACGAAGCTGTGGTTGGATCACCTGAGCGGTACCGAGTTGTTGAACGACGACAACCCCATTGTACGCCTTTTCCCGGAGAGTAAGGAAGCCACGATATACGGATCGCCGTGGAGTGGAAAAACCCCCTGCTATCGCAACCTTTCAGCACCGTTAGGTGCCTTGGTTCGGCTTGAGCAGGCTCCGATGAACGAAATTGTCCGGCTTTCGGCCGCCTATTCGTTTGCCGCCGTGTTCCCCTCCTGCTCGTGTTTGCGCCAAGAGGAGCGGGTGAACAGCGGCGTCATCGAGGGGGTGAAGCAACTACTCTCGACCGTTCCCGTCTACCAGCTGCGCTGCCTGCCCGACGAAGAGGCGGCACGGCTCTGCAGCACCACCATCGTCAAACCCTGGGCGGGGAAACCCAGGGCTAAACAACTGCCCGGTGATGTGTTGCTTCCCGAAATAGCCCGGCTCATCGGGCAGGGACATACGGTAACACTCACCGTCAAGGGCAACAGCATGAATCCTTTCTTCGTAGATTCGCGTGACAGCCTCACCCTGGCACCGTTTACCCCCGAGGTGCTCCGTCGGGGCACCGTGGTGCTGGCGCGCACTTCCGATCATCGCGTGGTGTTTCACCGCATTGTGCGCCGTCGGGGCAACGAGCTTCTGTTGCAGGGCGACGGCAACGTGCGGCAAACCGAGCTTTCCGACGTCAGCGGGGTGATGGGAGTCTTGGTTGTGGCCATCCGCAAGGGAAAGGAGTTTCCCGTATCGGGCACCGTCTGGCGCGTTTATAGCTTTTGTTGGATGGGATTGCGTCCGGCACGGCGCTGGCTGCTTGCACTGTACCGGAGATGCTTTCGGACGGGTTGATTTGACCCCGTTCGGCGCGCCGGACAACGTCAATCCGACCTGTCCGGCCTTGTTCCGTACCCGGTCCTTTAACAGACGTTTTTGTCTGGCCTCGTTCCGTACTCGGTCCTTTAATAGACGTTTCATTCCGGCCTTGTTCCGTACTCCGTCCTTTAACAGACATTTCATTCCGGCCTCGTTCCGTACCCGGTCCTTTAACAGACGTTTCATTCCGGCCTTGTTCCGTGCCCCGTCCTTTAACAGACGCTTCTGTCCGGCCTCGTTCCGTACCCCGAACTACATCAATCGGCGCTGTTTGAGACCGGAGGGTAAACCCTCTTTGCTCAAACAGCGCCGGATTATAGGAGATTGGCGGGCGGACTACCGTGTCTCATTCAAGGCTTCCTGCAGATCGATGCCCAGGGCCTTTGCCACACCGGTGCCGTAGGCCGGATCGGCTTTGTAGCAATTGCGCACGTGACGCTGCTTGATGAAAAGCTCGGCATCACCCATGGCACGGGCGGTGTTTTCGAAGGTAAGTTGTTGCTCTTCGGGCGGCATCAGGCGGAACAGGTTGCCCGGCTGTATGTAGTAATCATCATCGTATTCGCGCTCGTCGTAGTTGTAGACCGGACCCCGTGTTTTCAGGGGCGGCTCCTTGAGTTCGGGCTGATCTTTCCACTGGCCGTAGCTGTTGGGTTCGTAACCGAGCGTGGCGCCGTAGTTTCCGTCTACGCGCATCGCTCCGTCGCGGTGATAAGCATGAAACGGACAGCGCGGACGGTTCACCGGAATCTGCTCGGCATTTACCCCCAGGCGATAGCGTTGCGCGTCGCCGTACGAGAACAACCTGCCCTGCAACATCTTGTCGGGCGAGAAACCGATGCCGTTGATGATGTTTTGCGGGTTGAAAGCCGACTGTTCCACCTCGGCGAAGTAGTTTTCGGGGTTGCGATTCAGCTCGAGTACACCCACGTCGTGGAGGGGAAACTCGCTGTGAGGCCACACCTTGGTTAAATCGAAGGGATTTATCACCGACTTCTCGGCCTCTTCTTCGGTCATGAGTTGGATTTTCATGTTCCAGCGGGGAAATTCTCCCTTTTCGATGCTTTCGAACAGGTCTCGTTGGTGCGATTCGCGGTCTTTGGCCACGATGGCCTCGGCCTGGGCGTCGGTCAGGCATTTGATACCCTGGCAGGTCTTTAAGTGGAACTTAACCCAGGTGCGTTTTCCGGCGGCATTGAGGAAGCTGTAGGTGTGGCTTCCGTAGCCGTTCATGTGACGATAGGAGTAGGGAATGCCGCGTGGACTCATCGTGATGGTAACTTGATGCAGCGCTTCGGGCAGTAAGGTCCAGAAATCCCAGTTGCTGTTGGCACTGCGCAGGTTGGTTTTGGGGTCGCGCTTGATGGCATGATTCAAATCGGGAAATTTGAGCGGGTCGCGAAGGAAGAACACGGGCGTATTGTTTCCCACCAGATCCCAGTTGCCCGTTTCGGTGTAGAACTTGATGGCGAAGCCGCGGATGTCGCGTTCGGCGTCGGCTGCGCCGCGTTCGCCGGCTACCGTGGAGAAGCGGACGAAACATTCGGTTTGTTTTCCCACTTCACTAAAGAGGGATGCCTCGGTGTAGGCACTGATGTCGTGCGTTACGGTGAAAGTTCCGTAAGCACCGGAGCCTTTGGCATGCATACGTCTTTCGGGAATCACTTCGCGGTCGAAATGCGCCAGTTTTTCAATAAACCAGGGATCTTGCAATACCATCGGTCCGCGCAAGCCCGCAGTTTGAACATTTTGATTCTCGGCCACCGGTCTGCCGTTGGCGCTGGTTAAATGTTTCTTTTCCATGGGTAGAAATGTTGTTAATTAAACAATGTGATGACTTTACGTAATGAATAGAGTTGTATATGCTTATATAACGATTGTTTTTCCACCGTGTTACGTTTTTTTGGAAGATATTTTCCTCTTTTCAACAAAAAAATGTTTTCGGACGGGATTACCGTGGCATCTACCTACAAAATAGGTTACAAAACGAAAACAATTGGCTCTTTTGGACGCGATTCGGGATAATAGCACTACTTTTGCGCTTCCAATCAGCATTTATATTTGTCCAATGAACATTACATCCTTGCTCAACACGCTCTACTTTGTTCGTCGCAGTAACGAGATTGAACAGCGCTACACGCATCAATCCATTGACATGCAGGAACAAGTTTTGAAGCGGTTAGTCCAATCCGCCGAAAAAACCGAGTGGGGCAAACGCTACTCCTATCAAACCATTCAAAACTATACCGATTTTGCCGCCCGCGTGCCGGTTCAAACCTACGAAGAGGTCAAACCCTACATCGAACGTCTGCGGGCAGGCGAACAAGGGTTGTTGTGGCCCTCTCCCATCCGCTGGTTTGCCAAATCCTCGGGAACCACCAGCGACAAGAGCAAATTTCTTCCCGTTAGCCGGGAAGCGCTGCAAGACACCCACTATCGGGGCGGAAAAGATGCCGTGGCGCTCTATTTGGCGCAAAATCCGGCCAGTGGCTTCTTTTCGGGCAAAGGATTAATCTTGGGCGGCAGCCATTCGCCCAATCTTGGCTCGGCGCATTCGTTGGTGGGCGATTTATCGGCTATCCTGATTCAAAACGTGCATCCGTTGGTCAATTTGGTGCGTGTGCCCAGTAAAAAGATAGCCTTGATGAGCGATTTCGAACAAAAAATGGAGGCAATTGCCGCCACCACCATTCCTCAGAACGTCACCAACCTCTCGGGCGTACCCTCGTGGATGCTGGTGCTGATCAAACACATCCTGGAGAAGACGGGATACGAGTCGCTCGACCGCGTATGGCCTAATTTGGAGGTGTTTTTCCACGGAGGGGTCTCTTTTACCCCCTATCGGGAGCAGTATAAAGAGATTATCCGTGGCGGGCGCATGCACTACGTCGAAACCTACAACGCCTCGGAAGGTTACTTCGGCACCCAGAACGATCCGACCGATTCTTCGATGCTGTTGATGGTCGACTACGGTATTTTCTACGAATTCATCCCCCTGGAGGAGTTGGAGAGCGAACATCCCCACATTTGTCCGCTTGCGGGCGTGGAAACGGGGAAGAACTATGCGCTGGTGATCTCCACTTCGTCGGGTTTGTGGCGCTATCTCATCGGAGACACGATTAAATTCACCTCCACGAATCCGTATAAGTTTGTCATTACCGGTCGCACCAAGCATTTCATCAACGCCTTTGGTGAAGAGCTGATCGTAGATAACGCCGAGAAGGGGTTAGCCCAAGCTTGCGCCCAAACCGGCGCCCGCGTGAGGGAATATTCGGCCGCGCCGGTCTTTATGGATGCCCGTGCCAAGTGTCGGCACCAATGGCTGGTTGAATTTGCCGTAGCACCCGATAGTTTGGAAAAATTCGCCCGTGTGTTGGACGAAACGCTGCAAGAAGTCAACTCCGATTACGAAGCGAAGCGCCAGCACAACCTCGCCCTTCAGCCGCTCGAACTAATTGTTGCCCGCCAAGGGCTGTTTCACGACTGGATGGCGCAAAAAGGGAAGCTGGGAGGGCAGCACAAGGTGCCGCGTCTGAGTAATACCCGCCAATACATCGAAGAGATGCTCCAACTAAATCGTTAATCCCCCAACACCCCATGCAACCTACAACCCACCCAAGCGAAAGCGCCGAACAGGCCAAATTTATCAAAATGACCACTGCACCGGTGCACCGCCTAATCACCGGCCTGGCCATTCCGAGCATTGTAATCATGCTTATCTCGGCACTCTACAATGTAGTGGATACGTTCTTCGTAGGATTCCTGGGAACGAGCCAAGTGGCGGCGGTGGGCGTTGTATTTCCCTTGATGGCGGTTGTACAGGCCATCGGTTTCTTCTTTGGCCAGGGTTCGGCCAATTTCATCTCGCGCGCCCTGGGCGCACAAGAAAACGAGCAGGCAAAGAAGATGGCGGCCACCGGATTGTTCAGCGGAATCCTGCTGATGAGTGTGGTGGCACTGATTTGCCTCTTGGATTTATCCAACTTGGTTGATTTGCTCGGCGCCACCGACACCATTCGTCCTTATGCGGTAGATTACGTCCGTTACATCTTGTTTGCTTCGCCGCTGATGGTGGGTGCGAATGTACTGAACCAGCAGTTGCGGTTTCAGGGCAGTGCCTCCATCGCCATGGTGGGAATGGTGAGCGGCGCCCTGCTCAACATCGTGCTC
>JAISHB010000096.1 GCA_031262785.1 Prevotellaceae bacterium | reverse complement strand
GGAAGGCCGAATCGTAGGCGCACGCCTCCATCAGCGAGAGCGAGAGCTGATGGTCTTCCTGGGTTTCCGAGGGGAAGCCGCAGAAGAGGTCGGTGCTCAAGCCGCAGTCGGGCACGATGCGGCGGATGGCCTCTACGCGCTCGAGGTACCACTCGCGGGTGTATTTCCGGTTCATCAGCCCCAGGATGCGCGAGCTGCCGCTCTGCACCGGCAAGTGGATGTGGCGGCACACGTTGGGCACCTCGGCAATGACCCGCAGCGTCTCGTCGCTCATGTCTTTGGGGTGCGAGGTGGTGAAGCGCACGCGCATGGCGGGCACCGCCTCGGCCACGCGGCGCAGCAGCAGCGGGAAGGTCACGAGGGTGCCGTCGGCCTGCGTGAAGCGGTAGGAGTTGACGTTCTGCCCGAGCAGCGTCACTTCGCCGTAACCCTTGGCCGCCAACTCGGTGGCCTCGCCCAGGATGCTCCCGATGTCGCGGCTTCGTTCGCGTCCGCGCGTGTAGGGCACGATGCAATAGGTGCAGAAGTTGTTGCAGCCGCGCATGATGGAGATAAAGCCCGACGTGCGATTGCCGCCCAGGCGCGTGGGCACCACCCCGTCGTAGGTCTGGGTGGTGGAGAGCGCCACGTTGATGGCTTTCTCGCCCGCCTCCACGGCCGCTACCAGCTCGGGCAGCGACAGGTAGGCATCGGGACCGGCCACCAAGTCGACGTGATGACGCGCGATCAGCTCCTCCTTCACCCGCTCGGCCATGCAGCCGAGCACGCCCACGATGAGCCGGCGGTTCTTGCGCTGCAGCGAATGGAAATAGTCGAGCCGGTGGAAGATTTTCTGCTCGGCATTCTCGCGCACCGAGCAGGTGTTCAGAAAGACGGCATCGGCCTCTTCTACCGATGCGGCCTGCGTGTAGCCGGCCAGTTGCATCACCGAGGCAATTACTTCGCTGTCGGCTACATTCATCTGGCAGCCGTAGGTTTCGATGAAAAGTTTCTTTTCCGGCGCCTGGCCGGCGCCTTGGGGGTTGGGTTGCATGGCTTCTGGTTGATTAGAGCGGGCAAAGATACGAATTAGTCGCACAACAAAGGGCAGCCCCTCCTAAACTTGGAAGAGCGCGAAGCTATTGCACCTTCACGCAACGCACCGGGCGGGCAACATTATCAGCATAACCATCAAGGTTAGCGCTGTAAGCGGTGAATTGGAACGAGGTACCGCCCATCACACTGGTATTGGAACCCGCATAGTCTCCCTGCATTCCTACGTTGTCCAAAGCTCCATTAGAGCCATACCTCCCCGAAGCAGGGAAGAAGGTGTCCCCCTCCTTAAAAGTATAACCCGAAGCAATCGTGGCCAGTCCGGTGGTATCCGTGAGCGTTTGTCTGCTAAACGATCCGCCGTTCTTTGTCCACACTTGCTTGAGGTCGAACCAGGCCGGGTTCAGCTCGTTGCGGGTGGGCATGCGCCATTGCACGGCCGGTGAGCCGGGAGCAGCGCCGGTGGCGGAGAGGTAGCGGCAGATGTCGCCCTGAACCTGCGCATAAAGCGCGTCAATTTCGGCAGGCGTCTTCAAGTCCATCTGGTTGTTGAAAAAATCATCGGGAAGATAGGCTTCTATATTCGTAATGAAGCCATAGTCTTGGGTGCCCGGCGCCCACGTGCTACCACTTGGATTGCTTGCGTTGTAGGTGGGCGTATAGGTGGTCAGGGCTGTGGCGGATTGTTCGCTGGCCGGCGAAATGCCTATCAGGCTGAAGTGTTTGAAGAAGATACCTTGGGCTGCGGCGTGGGCGGTGTTGCCGGCATCGTCGAAGGTGAGCTTGCCGGTGGCCTCATTCCAATAGATGTTGCTGCCGGCAAACAGGGGAGCATCCGCTTTGGTCAATGTCTTGGCGAAGGTGTAGACCAAGCCGCCGCCCAGACAGTCGTCATCGGCGGCGCCGGTGAGCTGGTTGCCGGTGGTGAATTCGGCGCTCTGATAGTGCGTGCCGTCGGCCGTGCTGGCCACTATGCGGAGCTTTTTGCCTGCCAGGTCGGCCACGGGGGAGACCATCATGTAGGCTTTCAGCGTAGTGCTGGGCGTGTAGGCGTCAATGGGCAGGTAGAGCTGCCCGCTGGTGCCGTCGGTCGAAACCGTTACGCTGCCCGTGGCCTCGTCGTTGAAGGTCAACACGGTGTTCTCGGAGAAAGGCGTGGAACCGTCGGCGGCATAGAGTACCAGCGCCTTCACGGTGAGTGCCTCGGGCAACGTGAGATCGAAACGCAGCAGGGCGTTGGCGTGCTTAAACACGATGTTGCTGCCCGCCGTGGAAGTGGTGCTGCCGGTTTGGGTTAACACAGCCGCGGGGGTGTACATCACTTCGTAGTTGACCAGATGGGCGGTGGGGTTGGCAACCGATTGAGGAAATTCGTTTGTGCCAAAGTAGGAGGAGTTGGAGGATCGATTCACAAACGTACGCGGGGCGGTGGGTTCATCCACCCACCCATCGGGATCTACCGGATAATAGTAGTTGTAGTGATTGGCCAGCGTGCCCGTGCTGGCGATGAGGCTTCCGGTGAAGGTCATGGCTTTGGTGCCCGTGCCGGTGCCGGTGAGTACGAAAGGTTTCAGCGTCATTTCATTTCCCGCCATCGGCGTGGTGCCTTGGTAGCGAACCACGCCGATGTTTTCGCTATTGTTGTTCCACGTCACCGTCATCGTTTCGTCGTCCGGGTCGGTGTAGAGCGTGCGGGTGTCGGCCGTCCCGGCGGTGACGGTCAGGGTGATTTTGCCCCCAACGGGGGCCACCTGTGGTTCGTCGTCGCTGCTGCAGGCAGGGAGCAACCATAGGGCGGCCACCAGTGGCAGCAGGTTCTTGGCAAAACGGAAGAGTCCGCGAGTGAGAGATTGGGGCGTGTCTTGCCCGAGGTCGTAGCGTTTGCCCGCGCCAAAGTCTTGGGTGCTGGCGGCGATGACGCCTTCGCCCTCCATCTTCAACAGGTCGATAGAGGGAGCCTGATAGGGGGATTTCTGTTTCATACGGGAATAATTTAAAATTAAGTCGTTTATACTATAAAATGCCTTGTTAAGGCGATAAATCGGCACAAAGATAGGGGAAAATGACGAATGATGCATGAAGAATGCAGCATTTCTGGTGAAAACAGGGGTTTCCTGGCCGGAAAAAGCCTGCTTTTGGATAAAAACAAAGTTATCTCCGCGGAGGGATGTCACTTTATGAGGACGGAGTAACTTATCTCCGTGGAGGGATGTCACTTTCTGAGGACGGAGTAACTTATCTCCGCGGAGATGAATGACTTTTGTCTGAAAACGAAATTTCCGGCAGCGGGAAAAGGTTATTAATGTTTAAAAAGAGTCGTACCTCTATTCGGGATTAGTTGGTTTTACCTACTTTTGCCGCCGTTAATGCAAAGGGAAGCCTATCTGAAGACTTCCTGCCACTTAACTTCATTTATAAAACTAATGTTCATGTACGAAAACGACGAAATTCAAGGTATTCAAACGCATCACTTAGACAATCCGACGCATTACGAGCTGATGAAAACCACCGTGGAGGCCGCCAAAAGCGATGCCGGTGTGATGAAATTGGTTCGCACGTTGGTGGGTGAGTTGGATACCGCCGTACAAGCGGAAGAACAGGTGCTCAAGACGCCGCAGAAAGATCCGCTTACCGACCAAATCAAACAGGCCGACGACGACCGCAACGCCGAATATACCTTTATTCGGAACACCGTAAAAATCAATCTGAAGAATGCGGGGGAATCGGAGCGTCAGGCGGCCGAATCCGTAGAGTTGCTCATCGGCAACTATCACATTAAAATCTCCGATCAGTACGACCGCAAAACCGGTCTGATGGAGAATCTACTCAACGACGCCGAGCGTAAATACACCACCGAGTTTGCCCGTCTGGGGCTAACCACCCACCTCAAGGCGCTACGCACCCACAACAATCGGTTTATCCAGCTGCTCGACGAGCGCACCAAGGGCAAGAGCCAGCTCACCACCGGTGCCACAGTCAAAGCGCGCGCCGCCACCGACGAGGTATTTACCCGTCTGCGCAAGAGCATCAACGGGTTGATTGCACAAGATGGTGGAGAAACAGTTGCCGCGTTCGTCAACTTCATGAACGTCGAACTCAACCGTCTCAAGCAGCAAGTGTTGCATAAACACGGCGTGGAAATCAACGGCGGAGGAGACTCCGGCAATAACAACGACGGGGGCGAAGAGGAACCCCCGCAGGGTTGAGTCACTTACACTGACTCAACCATTCGAGCAAATCGGCTCGTGCGGCACCCAAAGAGACAGCCTGCTCCAACGAGGAGCGGGCTGCTTTTTTTTGTCCGCGCCCCAGCAGAATCCGCCCGCGCAACACGTAGGCTTCCGGTCGGTCGGGGTTGCGTTTAATCGACTCTTCGACGTCGAGCAGGGCGGCATCGGGCTGCTCCATGTCCAGCTCCACATCGGCACGTGCCAGGTAGAGCGTGGCATCGTCGGGATGCTCCAGGAGCATCGCGCTGAGCAGGTCTGTGGCCTTAGAGAGGTTGCCGGTTCGCTGCTCGAGCGTAGCCAGCCCCAGACGACCGTTGTAGTGCGTGGGGTCGATGCGGAGCAGCCGCTGGTAGTCGGAACGGGCAAAGGCGTAGTTGCGCTCGCGGGTGTAGATGTAGGCGCGCATCAGCAGCGCCTCGGTGTTGGTGGCATCCAGATCGAGCACCAGCGAGTAGTCGATGCGTGCGCGCTCGTCTTGTCCCATCTCGAGCAAGAGGGTGGCGCGATTCATCAGAATCGGTACCGAACGGGGCGCGATGTTCAGGGCATAGGTGTACGACTCCAGCGCCTCGTCCATCTTGCCCTGCCGCCGTTGCAGCGTGCCCAGGTTCGAGAAGAGCAGTACGTTGCCGGCATTGGCCGGCTCTGCCCGGAGGGCTTGACGGATGCACGCCTCGGCTTGTGGCAAACTGTCGTGGGCGGCGTAGCGGGCGGCACGCTGGCAAAGCTCGTCGTAGCTCTGCGCCTGCAACCGGGCGCAGGAGGGCAGTGCAAAGAGTAGGAAAAGAAGAAATGATTTCATAACGGCGCAAAGGTATCTATTTATTTGGCTACTTTTGCCTCGCAATCCATGGTTTAAACTGTTTCGAGTATGACACACGAACATCATCATGCACATGCACACGTGCACACGCTGCCGCAACAAGAATCGCTCAACCGGGCTTTTCTGGCGGGCATCGGACTGAACATCGTCTTTGTAGTGGCCGAGTTTGCGGCCGGTTTCTGGTTCAACTCGCTGGCCTTGCTCTCCGACGCCGGACACAACCTGAGCGACGTGGTCAGCTTGGTACTGGCCTTGCTGGCCTTCCGCCTGGCCAAGGTGAAGGCCAATGAGCACTACACCTACGGCTATAAGAAAAGCACCATCTTAGTCTCGCTGCTCAATGCCGTGATTTTGTTGGTGGCCGTGGGCGCCATCTTGCTCGAGAGTCTGCACAAGCTGAGCCGCCCCCAAGAGGTGCCCGGCGATGCCATTGCGTGGGTGGCGGGCATCGGCGTACTGGTCAATGCCGCCACGGCGCTCCTCTTTCTGAGAGAGCGCAAGCGCGACTTGAACGTGCGGGGTGCTTTTCTGCACATGGCCGCCGATGCGCTGGTCTCGGTGGGTGTGCTGGCCGGCGGCATCATCATCCGCTACACCGGCTGGTATGTCATCGACCCGATTATCGGCATCGTAGTGGCCGTGGTTATCCTCTTCTCCACGTGGAGCCTGCTGCACGAGAGCATCCGCCTGACGCTCGACGGCGTGCCCGTGGGCATCCATCCCGCGGCAGTGATGAAGGCCATCGCCGGCGCCCCGGGGGTACAGAGCGTACATCACATCCACATCTGGGCGATCAGCACCACCGAGAATGCCCTGACCGCACACGTGGTGCTCAACGGACAACAGGAGGCCGAACAGGTCAAACACGAGATTCGTCACCGCATGGAACATTGCAACATCCGCCACGTGACGCTGGAACTGGAGACGCCCGGCGAGCGGTGCGAGACGGTGAGTGATGAGTAGTTTTTATCCCCGCTCTCCCCTCTTTTTCGCTAAAACGAGTTATCTTTGTCTCGTCAAACAACAGCATCCATATTGTTATGGGAACTACTCTAAAAGTCAAAACAGAAACAACTCCTTCCACAGCTCATCGAAAGAAAAGCAAGGGCGAACGGTTGGGTTGGCCGTCGGTCAATGAATATAAGCAGGCTCCTCTTAAAGAGATTGTCGGCAATGGCACGATTGTCAAAGAAGGGAACGCCCACTCCACGGTTCAAAAGTTAGTATTATAATGCTGGAACAACTAACGCCCTACTCCCTTCAATTTGTACAGAAAGCATCACCCGGTCGGAGTGATGCTTTTGACGTTTCATACATCACCCTCCGTATATTTCTTACTTGTGCCACCTTGGTTTCACAGCTGTTGGCAGCCTGTCCAACGGCTTCCTTTGTCGTAAACGGTGCACAAAGCAGAGACTTTCAAGCAAACAAAATAGAACGCAGAGAGAACACTCAACGATTCCGTGTCTACAAAAACATAGCCGCCAAGCTTTTCGGAAGGGAACGATTCGAACATTATGAATTTGTCGAGATCAGTTCCTATGTGCTGGTCAACAAGACTTCTTGCACAGATATATCCGCAGAGGTGGAACGAATCAGGAATATTCTAATTGATCGATACAATATAGAACTCTGAGACAGCCGTTTTTTTTCATTCACATCAAACTTGCAATGCCTGCCTTTTATCCCTATCTTTGCCCCACGCTAAACGTCTAAAAACTATCGTTATGAAACCGTTCCACACAAGTTATCTGTTACTCCTGTTGCTCCTACCGCTCATCGGCGGTTGTTCGGCCATCTCCACCTTTGGAAAGAAAAGCGATGCCTCCATGCAGATACAAAAAGGCATGAGGCCTGAAGAAATCACCGCGCTGATGGGAAAACCCACCTCGCGCAGCTTCGATCGGAACAGTGAATACTGGGTCTATCGCAAGGATGTGCCTCTCTACAACCGACAAGAGGTGATTGAAATCGGATTTACCGACGGACGCGTGACCATGCTTCGTTCCTATCAGGAACCCATCGACGCCCAAAAACATTCGGCCGACCACTCCCCCACCCCGCCGCCGCCCCCGTTGCAACAGCCGCCTCATCCCGGCCGCAAAGAGCAACCCGTAACGGACAACCAGCTCGAGGAGTTCATCCAACAGGTAAAGAACACCCCCTTCGAGGACGACCGGATGCGGATGACGATCCTCTTCGTCAAGGACAAAGCCTTCAATTGCAACCAGTGTGCCCGCCTGATGAATCTGTACGTCTTCACGGACGACAAGTTCAAGGTGTTGCAGCTGGTCTCCCCCCACCTCTACGACAAGGAAAACTACGACGTGCTGGTGCGCCAGGTGGGCATCCTCGAAAAGGAACGCGTGGAGCGGATGTTGCTCAGGAACTAATCCCGCTTGAATTAGACCTTTTATCCTTGCTGTTTTAAGCATTCATGCCTATCTTTGCTGTCACAATCAAATTCCATTTATAGTATTAGAAGAAAATGAATACCACAGAAATAGAATTCCCCAAACTCAAGCAAGGTGCCGATGCCACCCCCTGCCGTTATTCGCTCCACGAACTGGAAAAGCGATTAGACGAATCCCTGAAAAGTTTCCAAGAAAAGAGCTTTTGCACGAGCAACGAATTGCGTAAACGCCACCCGCGATGCAAGTAGTGTGGAGTGTACAGGCGCAAGAAGATACTGTTGTAGTACATGCAGTGTGGGACTGCCGTCAAAATCCGGAGCAGTTAATCGAAAAGCAGTAAGCAGACACTCCACTGTGATGCCGGACAAGCATCAATCCCGTCCCTTCAAATAGTCATAAAAAGCATATTGCGCCCGCGCCGCTTCCTGTTGCGGGTGTTCAGACTTCCACACATTGTGCAGTTGTTCGTCCACGAAGACAGCCTTGCGACGGTCGGCCAGCTGGATGTGCAACATGTCGGTGAGTTCGCGCCGCAGGCGACGATCGAGCACGGGCGTGACCGCTTCGATGCGCCGGTAGAGGTTGCGTCGCATCCAGTCGGGTGAACCCAGGTAGATGCGCGGGTGTCCGTCGTTTCCGAAATACCAGATGCGGGTGTGTTCGAGGAACGTGTCGACTAAGCGGGTGACGCGAATGTTCCGGCTGAAGGGTTGGTTGGGGATGAGGCAGCAGATGCCGCGCACAATCAGGTCGATTTGCACGCCCTTTTGCGAGGCTTCGTACAGGCGGTCTATCAACGTGTGGTCTTGCAGGGCGTTCATCTTGAGGATGATGCGGCCCCTGGGGCCGAGTGCCATTTCGCGGTCGATGAGTTCGTTGAGCTTGGGGATGAGGTTGAAGCCGGCCACCAGCAAGCGGTGAAACACGGGGTTTTTCTTGCCCTGCAACACGCCGAAGAGGTTGTGCAGGTCGTTGACGATGATGCGGCTGGCGGTGAACAGACCGCAGTCGGAGTAGAGCGTGGCGGTGGTCTCGTTGAAGTTGCCGGTGCTGATGTAGGCGTAGCTGGTGAGCTTGTGACCATCGTCGGTGCCGCGCAGCACCAGGGCTACCTTGGCATGTACCTTCAGCTTGGGGATGCTGTAGATGATGTGGATGCCCGCCCGCTCCATCATTTCGGCCGTGGCCAGGTTGTTCTCTTCGTCGAAGCGTGCTTTTAGCTCCACAAAGACGGTGACGCGCTTGCCATTTTGTGCAGCGGCAATCAGGGCGTTAATCACCGCCGAGTTCTCGGCTACACGATATTGGGTAACCATAATCTCACGCGTGTGGGCATCCTGCACCGCCTCGTAGAGAAAGTGCAGGAAGTGGTCGAACGAATGGTAGGGATAGTGCAGCAGCAAGTCGCGGCGGGCGATGTAGTCGAACATCGAGGTGCCTTCGAGCGCCGCCACCTTCATGGGTTGGGGTTTGCGCAGCGGATGCACGTTGGGGTTGGGATTGGGCAGTAGGCGCAGGTCTTCGAGGTTGAGGTGTTTGTCGCCGGGCACCAGTTCGTGGCGGTTGATGTGGAAGGCTTCGATGAGGAAGTCTAAGAAGTCTTGCGGCATCGAGCGGTCGTAGACAAAACGACACACGGCGCCAATCTTGCGCTTCTTGACCTTGCGCTTCACCTGTTCGATGATTTCGTGGCTGTTGGCGGCGTCGTCGATGAGGATGTCGGCATCACGCGAGATTTTGATGCAGTAGCTGCTCTCCACCTCGTAGCCGGGGAAGATGACGTCGAGGTTGGCTTTGATGATGTCGTCGATGAACATCAGGTAGTAGTCGTCGCACACGCGGGGCAACTCGATGAAGCGGGGCACCTTGCTGTAGGGTTGTTTCATCACGAAGTAGGTGGGCGTGCCCCCGGGGTCGCCTTTGGGACGCAGACGCACGGCCAGGTAAAGGCGGTTGTCGCGCAAGAACGACACCACCTTGCCGCTGGTCACCGGCACGGGTTGGAGGAAGGGGAAGACCTCTTCGCGGAAGAACTGGCGCACATAGTCGTAGTGAAACAGCGCCTCGAAGCGGGCATCCTGGTAGAAGACGATGTGTGCACGGCGCAGGGCGGGCAACAGCTGTTGCTCGTAGATGCGGATGCGGTCGTCGAGCTGGTGTGCCACCTCGCGGTTGATGCGGTCGGTCAGTTCCACGGCCGCCTGCACCGTTTCCTCGTCGCTGCGGGTCACGCCGCTGGCGATGGCTTTGTGGTCGGCCACGCGAATCTTGTAGAACTCTTCGAGGTTGGAAGAATAGATGGAGATGAAGTTGAGGCGTTCATAGACGGGCAAGCTGTCGTCTGCGGCCTCCATCAGCACGCGATGGTTAAACGACAGCCAGCTGATGTCCCGTTCAAAATACCTGTTTTCCATGGGTTGTGTCATTAGGGGGGTTGGAGATAGATTGCACAAATGTAGGCAAAATATCCCTGTGCGAAAGCGAATGGGGGAAAGATTACTAAGAACAGCGGCAGGTTATCCCTATACGAGGCCGGTGACCGTACCCTTTCGGTTTTCGACACGCCCGTCGGGCTACAGCCACTGCTTGAGGAACGAGGCAATGGCCTCCTGTACCTTCACCCCGCAGTCGTGCGGCATGTCCCATAGCTCGGTGCGCAGGCGATCGTCGGCCTGCCTGCTCTTCCACACCTCGTGCATCTGACGGAACGCCTCCCGCACGCCTACGGGTTTGAAAAGCTTATCGTGCTCGCCGCTGAGGAAAAACATCGGCTTGGGGCAGGCAATGGAGGCGATGTGCGGATAGTCGAGGTAGCGGCGGATGCCCGGCAACTGATTGGCGAAGCCTCCCCGCTCGCGTCCATACTGCCAGGAGAGTTGCACGTCGGTGGTCACCATCCAGCAGATGGCCACGCCGGCTTTTATCTTGTCGGTCAAGGCCGAGAGCATCCAGGCGCGGTAGGCACCCATGGAGAACCCCATGCATCCGATGCGCGAAGCATCCACGAACGGAAGCGTGGAGAGGAAATCGACGGTATAGAGGTCGTCGTAGCTCATGAACCCGCTCAGGCTACGCCCCAGCATGTAGAAGTTGCCGGCCACCTCGGCGTAGTGCGATCCGTCTTTGGGCTGTTTGCCCTCTTTACGCCCGCGACTGCCCCAAAACAGGGCGTCGATACTGATCACCGCATATCCTTGCGCGGCCAGATAATCGCCCACGTATTGTCCGCCGTAGCATTGCCTGACCCATCCGTCGGCATCGGCCAACACCTCGGGCGAGACACCGAACGGGCGAATCATCTTCTCCTTGCCGATGGTGTAGTGGCCGCCGTGGTCGTGCAACAGCACCACGGAGGGGAACGGCCCCGGGCCGTCGGGAACGAGCAGATAGGCTTCCACCCGCGAATAGCCGCTGAGGTTGAACTGCACCTTCTGCGCCCGATAGCCCTCGCGCTGTTCTTCGGCCACCACGCGCACGTCATAGTCGGCGGCGGGCGGCGGCGGAGTCAGCATGGCATCAAACACAGCCGTGCGCGCCATCTCGCGCCACCGGTCAAACTCAGTAACGGGCGAATGTCCCCAGGCCAGGGGGTAGGTGAGTTCTTTCTTCAAGGAATCCAGAAAGAGGGGCATCTCGCGTTCCAACTCATAGCCTTTCTGGATGGAAGGCGACGGAACCGCATCTTGTGCAACGGCACTTGTGACAGCCAGCCAGCTCGCTGCACACAGTAAAAACAGGTTTTTGCTTTTCATTGGGGGGGGTATACTATGTAGATTATATCTTCTCGCGCAGGCGACAAAGATAATAGATGTAGTTGAATAAACGAGAGGTTTGTGCATCCCGGTGGTACACAGTTGTGCATCCCTGCGGTACACACTCGTACATCTCTACGGTACACACTCGTACATCTCTGCGGTACACACTCGTACATCCCTGCGGTACACACTCGTACATCTTTGCGGTACACAGTTGTGCATCTCTGCGGTACACACTTGTGCATCTCTGCGATGAACAGTTGTGCATCCCTGCGGTGAACGCATGTACATGGATTTCCAACGGCATGTACATAGATTCCCTGATACTTTTACTACCTTTGCCACCATGGATAAATTGAACCCTAAGAGCTTATGAATCAAACGCGAATAGGTTTTGGCTTCGACGTTCACCGATTGGTGCCCGGACGGCAGCTCTGGCTGGGAGGCATTCGCCTCGAGCATGAGAAAGGATTGCTGGGTCACTCCGACGCCGATGTGTTGCTGCATGCCTTGTGCGACGCCCTGCTGGGGGCTGCCAATATGCGCGACATCGGCTACCATTTTCCCGACTCCCAGGGAGCGTACAAAGACATCGACAGTAAGGTCTTGTTGCGAAAGACCATCGACTTGGTGACTTCCCGCGGTTATGCGGTGGGGAATGTCGACATCACCGTCTGTGCCGAACGCCCCAAGCTCGGTCCGCACATTGCTCAAATGCAACAGGTGATGGCCGAAATCATGCAGATATCCACAGACGATCTCTCCATCAAAGCCACCACCACCGAGCGACTGGGCTTCACCGGCCGCGAAGAGGGCATCGCGGCGTATGCCACGGTGTTGCTTACCAAGAATATCCTTTAATTGACTAATACCGCTTCTTATGCAAAGAATAGTTCTTTTGATGCTCTTGCTGTGCCCCGCGGGGGTTGTGGCGCAAACCGAGGTGATGGTGGGCGTGACGCGCGGCAAAGAGTATGGTGTGACCTATGTGTTGCCCAAAACGGAAATCCGGCTCACTGTCCGTGCCACCAAGCATAGCTATATCCCCGGCGAATTTGCCAAGTATGCCGAGCGCTATCTCCGTCTGGAAGATGTCTCGTCCGAGCCGGAAAACTACTGGACGTTGGATGAGGTGCAGACCACGATGCTGGGCGTGCCCGACCGCGAAAGGGTCTATTTTGTCAAGCTCAAGGATAAGACGGTGGCGCCGCTGATGGAACTCACGGCCGACGGCATTGTCCGCTCCATCAACCGACCACTTGAGACTGCAAGCAGTAAGGAGCCGGCCGTCCTGCCACCGGCCGCAACTGTTCCGCCGGCCGATGTAGATCCCCGTGGGTTTCTGACCGAAGAGATTCTCCTGGCCAACTCCACAGCCAAAATGGCCGACCTGATCGCCAAAGAGATCTACGCCATCCGCGAGAGTAAGAATGCCCTGACACGCGGCGAGGCCGACAATTTGCCCAAGGACGGCACCCAACTCAAGCTGATGCTCGACAACTTAACGGTGCAGGAGCGTGCCCTGACCGAAATGTTCGCCGGCAAAAGGAGCACCGAAGAGAAGGTGTACACGTTTGAGATCACCCCGCGTGAAGTAGACCGCCTGGTGGCTTTCCGCTTCTCCAAGAAGCTGGGCGTGGTGGAGGCCGATGACCTGTCGGGCGAGCCGGTCTTAATCACCATCACCGACTTGAAAAGCCTGACAATTCCCCCTGAGGTGCCCGTTGACCCCAAGAAGGCGCTCGACGGCATTGCCTACAATGTGCCCGGACGTGCACGGATAAGTGTTGCTTATCGGGGGGAAGAAATATACAAGGCCGAAGTGCCTGTGACGCAATTCGGCCTTGTGGAATACCTTGCTCCCGTACTGTTCAATAAGAATTCAACCACGCAGGTGTTGTTCGACACCCAAACGGGAGGCTTGCTCAAGGTGGATCGAAGTGCTCAATAGGAGTGCTCCCCGCTGTCCATCTCTTTCTGATTAATCTTGTGCAGATCGAGGCTGCGCCATGCGTATACAATGTAGGCCAGCACGAACGGAACCAACAGTGACACATAGAACATCACCTGCAGGGTGAAGCGGCTCGAGCAGCTATTGGCCAGCGTGAGCGAACTCTGCAAATCGGCCGTCGACGGATAGTAGGCCGTGTGGTGGTAGCCGGCGGTGAGCAACAAGGCCAGCACCGTCACAATCGTTCCGGCGCCGGCAAACCAGATTCCTTTGTCGAAGTTCTTTTTCAGCAAGGTTTTGCCTATGCCAAAGAGCACGGCTACCACGCCCACCAGGAAGAGAATCAATACCACCGGCATCTCCAACAGGTTGTGCAGGTATTTGTACGGCTCCATGTAGATGACTGCCGTATCGGGATGGACGGCATATCCCTCACCCAGCAGCAACCGTCCCAAGAATGAGAGGAAGAAGAGCAGGAACAGCGCCGTATCGATGGTGATGGAGCGGCGCGATTGACGGGCTATCGCCTCATCGTCAATATTATTAATAAAGTAGAGCGCTCCCAAGATGCGGGCAAGGAAGAAGACGGCCAATCCCAACACCACATTCCACGGATCGAGCAGGGCATCCAAGCCGTGCCCGGCATTTGCCCACCCGCTAATCACCGGCATGGTTACATCGGTGAGATGACCTCTGTTAATATAGAAGGCCGAGCCGGTAAAGAAGGTGGCCACCGCACCACCCAACAGCAGCGGACCCACCACACCGTTAATCACCAGGAAGATACGGTAGGTCTTCTTCCCCAGCAGGTTGCCTGCTTTGCTTTGAAACTCATAGCTGACCGCCTGCAACACAAAACTGAAGAGAATGAGCATCCACAGCCAGTAGGCTCCGCCGAAACTGGTGCTGTAGAAGAGGGGGAAGGAGGCGAAGAATCCTCCGCCGAAGGTAACCAGCGTGGTGAACGTAAACTCCCACTTCCGACCGGTGGAGTTGATAAGCATCTTGCGTTGTTGTTCGGTTTTTCCAACGGTGAAGAGGAGTGAATTCCCTCCCTGCACAAACAGCAGGAACACTAAGATGGCTCCTAAGAGGGATACGACGAACCACCAATATTGTTGTAGAAATGTGTACGACATAATGCTTGATTATTTAGGGTTCACAATGTGCATCTCCGGTCCTTTTCGGATAGCTTTGAGCAGGATGTTTATTTCGGCTATCAACAGGATGGCGAAAAGTATCAGGAACAGGAAGAAGGTGAGTTGTACCGATCCTGTATTCAGGCGCGATATGGCGGCATTGACCGGCAGCATGTCTTGAATAGCCCACGGCTGACGTCCGCATTCGGCCACTATCCAGCCGGTTTGCACGGCTACATAGCCAAAGAAGATGGTCAGCAAGGCAATGCGGTGCATCCAGTTCATGGCGGCCAGGTTACGTTTGTAGGCAAGGAAGAGCACCACCAGGAAGAACACGATGAAGTAGCATCCCAACACCACCATGATGCGGAAGGCGTAGAACGTGAGCGGAACATTGGGAATGAGCTGGTCTACCTCTTTTATATAGCCGTAGCCAAAGTAGGGCATGTTCTCTTGCAGCGTGGCTTTTGCCGCTTGGGCGGCTGCCGCATCGTGATTCTTTTTGGCTGTTCCATAGTCAGCCAAGGCATCGATGGCCATCTTTCCCCGTTTCATCTTCTCATCGGCAGAGAGTGCCGGTGTGCCGTCGGCCAACGGATAGCCGCCGTCGATCAGGTTGGTAATCCCCGGCACGTAAGCATCCACATCGCGTGCGGCCAGGAAGGAGAGCAACCAGGGCACTTTCACTTTAAACAAGAAGGGATCGATGCTGTCGTTGTAGGCTTCCTTGGCGGGATTGAGCAAGCCCACGGCCACCAGTCCGGCTTGTGTTTCCCCTTCATACAATCCCTCCATGGCAGCCAGCTTCATGGGTTGCGATTGTGCCACCACGTGTCCTTCGCTGTCGCCCGTAAAAGCAGATAGCAGGGAGGCTATCAATCCCACGCAGGCGGCCACTTTAATGCTCGATAAGGCAAACTTCTGCTCCCTTTTCTTCAGGAGATACCAGCAACTAATGCCCACCACGAAGATGGCTCCAAGCACCCAGCCCGACAACACCGTGTGGCAGAACTTACTGATGGCCACCGGCGAGAAGGCCACGGCCGAGAAGCTTCCTTCCACCATTTCAAAGCGAACGGTATCGGGATTAAAAGCCATGCCAACGGGATGTTGCATCCATGCATTGGCCACCAAAATCCACCAGGCGGAAATAGTGGCTCCCAATCCGGTTAGCCAGGTCGAGGCCAGGTGAAACCGTTTGCTCACCTTTTCCCATCCGAAAAACATAACGGCAATAAAGGTAGCCTCCATAAAGAAAGCCACAATGCCTTCGATGGCAAGCGGTGCACCGAAGATGTCGCCCACCACGTGCGAATAGTTACTCCAGTTCGTGCCGAACTCAAACTCCAGAATCAGTCCCGTAGCCACTCCCACGGCGAAGTTGATGCCGAAGAGTTTCATCCAGAACTTGGCTGTGCGTTTCCAAAACTCATCGCCGGTGCGATAGTATTGTGTCTCCATGATGCCCATGATGAGCGCAAGTCCCAGCGTGAGCGGCACAAAGATCCAGTGATAGATAGCGGTCATGGCAAATTGCCCTCTCGACCAATCTATCAACGAAGCGTCAATGGTCCCAATCATAATGAATACTGTTTTGGTGTGATATAATTAAGAGTTACGGACACATCTATTGTGCCCGTTGAATCAATTCGTTCGTAACATAGCCGCTCTCGTTGCCTTGGGCGTGCGTTCCAAGAAAATCGGGGAAGAAGAAGAGACGAAGCACAAAGAACATAATGAACAGCTTCACCAGAATGATGAGCCAAAGCACACGGCCGGTGGTCATGGCGCGAAAGCCGTCGATATAGAACCTGCAAATGGAGAGAATAGTCTTTCTCATCATGAAGAAACAGATATTTTAAGGGTTGTTGAACAGGGCAAACATACGTCTTTTTTCAATTGATAGCAACTTTTAGCATCGAAATGTGTGGCTATTTGCTTGTGTCGAGGTATTCCCGCTTGAACATATCCACGAACAACAGGAACAGCGAGAGCAGTAACGGGCCGAAGATAATCCCCATAAAACCGAAGAGCGACAACCCAATCACCACCCCGAAGATGGTAATGAGCGGATGAGTGTCGGCCATCTTCTTTTGAAGAATAAAACGAATCAGGTTGTCGAGTTGGGCAATGACCAAGGCACCGAAAAGCGTCAGGCCGACGGCATCGAACCAATGGCCCGTGATGGCCAGGTAAATGGCAATCGGCAGCCACACCAACACCGTGCCTATCATGGGAACCAACGTGGCAATGCAGGTGAGAAAACCGGCCAACAACACATCGGGCACGTTAAAAATCCAGTAGCCCACCATGGCAATGGCGCCTTGTATCAAGGCCAACAGCGGAATACCAATGGCATTGGAGCGCACAATCATATTGATTTCGCGCACCACATTTTCGGTGTTGTTTTGGTTGAAGGGAAGGATGTCGCTGATGTAGCGTTCCATGCGTTGACCGCCGATGAGCATGAAATAGAGAATCAACACCAGCACCACGATGTTCACGGTGAAACTGCTGATGCTGTTCATCACCACCTGCCCTATCTTGGGAATGAGCGAAAGAAGAAACGACAAGGCATCGGTGCCGAGCAAGTCGTATCCGGTGCGCTGGTGAATGAGGTCGGCCGTATGCTGAATGGGGGTGATGATGGCTTGCGGATCGAGGTTGATGCCCTGCACCTTACCCACCAACAGCCAAACCACCAATCCCAGCGGCACCAAAAAGCAGAGAATGGCCTCGAGCATAATCAGGGTGGCCGCGATGCTGCGGCGCATCTTGCGACGGTCGGCCAGGTAACTCATCTGCCGGCGAACCAGGATGTAGATGGTAACGGCTCCCAGCAATCCGCTCAGGAAAGGTTTGATTTCGAGGAAGATGGCCACGCCCATGATCAGGATGATGGCAATGAGAGAAATCTTCCAGTACTGTTCTTTGTCTTGCATGCTCATGGCGATAGGTTTAAAAGATGAATAAGAGCGGCCTCCGGGATTACCACTCCAGCAAGCCTTTGCCCTGGCGGAGAATCTCCGGCTCATCGCCTGTACAATCGACCACCGTAGAGCGTTCCGTGCCCCCGATGCCTCCGTCGATAACCAGATCGACCCGTTCCCCATATTTCTCGTCGATCAGTTCGGGGTCGGTGCGAAACTCCACCTCTTCCTCTTCGTCCCGTGGCAGGGAAGTGGTCATGATAGGCGCATCCAGGCTTGATGCAATGGCTTGTATGATAGCATTATCGGGCATTCGTATGCCCACTTCGTGTCGGTTTCCGAATATCTTAGGCAGTCGGGTGGTGCCGTTCAGGATAAAAGTGAAGGCACCCGGCAGGTTGCGTTTCATCAGTTTGAAGGTGTTGTTATCCACCTTGGCATATTCACTCACCAAGCTGAGGTTGTAGCAGATGATAGAGAGATTGTTGCGTTTGGGATCGATGTTTTTGATGCGGCAGATGCGTTCGATGGCACGTTCTTTCAATCCGTGACACCCAATGGCATAGGTGGTGTCGGTGGGATAGACGATGATGCCGCCGTTGTTGAGCACACGCACTACTTGTTCGAGGTCTCGCGGGTTGTTGTTCTTATCATACAGTTTTAGAAGCATATATTGTTTGCATTCCATCCATACTTTTCATGATACAAAAGTAGGTAAATCCTTCTTTTACTGCATGTTTTAGGAAGAAATTTTGATTTACCGGTATAAAAAGAGCCGGGTTTCCTTTTATTTGGGAAAGAAATGGCTGTTTCTTTCCTGAAATTCAGGAAAGGGTCTTTGAAGTGGTACCTGCCTGGAAATGGTTGTTGAGGTGAGATGGTGCGGCCTCATCCCGACTATCTTTTCACAGGATTTGAATTATCAGTAGGAGGAAAGATAAGATGTAATAGCTTAAGGCCATGACGATAAGCTTCTTATCTGTATGTCTTTTCCTCATTTTCTTGAGTATCTTTTCTCCCCGTCTATTCCTGTCATATCTATAATAGGTGAAAATGAAAGATGGTGCTACCGATAAGAAAAAGGTATAGTAGAAATAGTCTGTAATGGGATTAATTCCAAAAGGCTTGGTGATAAATACTATTAAAACCAAGATGTTTAAGGATAAAGCGACAGCCAACATGTTGGAAGTACCTATAAAGATGCGGCTTTTTGAAGCAGCATCTCTACTACCAGTCCAGTGTATCCAGTCCAGTAGCAGGGACATACCTGCAAAGATTTTATCGAAGAAATACAGCATAAAAATCAATCGTTATGATTTCTATTATATCAATCCGTGCCATTAGCAAAGAAAAAGATCGATTAATAATCGAGGCCAAAGATATTCAATTTATTGGTGTGGACAATCTGTTAGAGGTAATACAAAAAACGGGAGATGTGTCAAAACGTGAAGTGCCTTTCATTGGAGGGTGTATCAGAAGCACCTCCGAACCCCGAAGGGGGTTCAACCACATCTTTTGCGGTATTTATACATGATGTTCAACCCCTTCGGGGTTGTAAAGAGGGGAGAGCGATGTGCTACCGTGGGTTTCGCCCACGGTTACTGAGAGTAAACCCCTTGCGGGGTTTTCCGCCCTTGCGATAAAACTACAACGTTTTAACACACCCTCCCACAATTAGCTGCTGCCAATTAAACGCCGCAAAGATAGGCAAACGTTCGTCATTTTGCTTTTTTGTAATGGATTATTTCGGACGAGACCTTCATAGCTCTTTTTTGTAAAGGATTATTTCAGATAAGACCTTCGCAAGGCTTTTTTGTAAAGGATTATTTCAGATGGGGACTTCACAAGGCTTTTTTGTAATGGATTATTTCAGATGGACACTTCGCAGGGCTTTTTTGTAAAGGATTATTTCAGATGGAACCTTCACAGCTCTTTTTTGTAATGGATTATTTCAGATGGACACTTCGCAGGGCTTTTTTGTATTGGATTATTTCAGATGGACACTTCGCAGCTCTTTTTTGTATTGGATTATTTCAGATGGGTACTTCACAGCTCTTTTTTGTATTGGAATATTTCAGATGGACACTTCGCAAGGCTACGAGACCTATTCCCTGCTAAATTCTCCCATAAAAACACCAATTATCCCACTTAATAAAACATTTCTTTCTATCTTTGTCGCATCACATACTAATCCGGGAAAAATTAACTAATAATAATCTACTAACAACGAAGAAGTTATGAAGACTACAAGAAACGCATTATTTATTCTCCTCTTGTCGCTTGTGTTATGGCTGGTGATAATGCCACTGCGAGGCCACTACATCCCCTTTATAGATTTTCGGATCTCTACCCTGATCTATGCAATTTGCTTTTTCTTTTTTACCGGCTGGATGCTGCAAAAATATAAAGAAGAGCTAAAGGCTTTGCACATCCTCTTACTCATCCTGCTTGGCTGTGCCCTGCCGGAGATGGTGTTTTATGCCATCGACTTTGCGGATACCTTAAAGACCTTGCCCGATTTGATTTGTCGTATGATCAGTGTCGGCGTGGCTTATGGAATAGCTATTTCAGAGAGAAAACAGCGGAAATACCTCTTCATCGGGGGTGTTGTATCGATTGCATTCCTCGTCTATATGGAAGGCGCTGAATGGTGGCTGGAGTGGTGTCGTCATCTTTAAGACAACCCGCATCCTAAAAAATAGGGGAAGAGATTCAATTTCTTCCCCTATTTTGCATACAACAATGAATATATTCACTACTTTTGCGCTCTCAATAGATAAATATACAGAATATGAAACCCAAGAAACAACGATTAGAGGCCATCAAGATGATTGTCTCGGGACGCGAAATCTCTTCGCAGGGCGAATTGCTGGATGAGTTGATGCGCCAGGGCTTTGCTTCCACGCAAGCTACGCTTTCGCGCGATCTCAAAGAACTGAAGGTTGCCAAGGCATCGAATATACAGGGACGCTACGTTTATGTGCTGCCCAACAACATCATGTATAAACGAACCAACGAACTCGACTTGCGGGAGATGTTGCTCACCAGCGGGTTTATGTCGTTGCACTTCTCGGGCAATCTGGCCGTTATCCGCACGCGTCCGGGCTATGCCAGCAGCATTGCCTACGACATCGATAAACACGAAATCGCAGACATCTTAGGAACGATTGCCGGCGACGACACCATCTTGATTGTGCTGAGCGAGGGAGCCTCGCAAGAACGGGTGCACAGTTTTCTCTCGCACCTGATTCCCAACCTCTGAGACCGCAAGCAAGCGAGTATACGAAAAGATGGATAGCAAAAAAGTGGACGTGATGGTGGCCGATGCCAGTCACGAGGTGTATGTAGATAAGATATTGGAGACCATCCGCGAAGCTGCCAAAGTGCGCGGAACAGGTATTGCCGAACGCACGCACGATTATGTGGCCACCAAAATGCGCGAGGGAAAAGCCATCATTGCCCTGTGCGGCGATGAGTTTGCCGGCTTCACCTACATCGAGAGCTGGGGCAACAAACAGTATGTGGCCACTTCGGGCTTGATTGTGCATCCCGACTATCGGGGCATGGGACTGGCCAAGCGTATCAAGATGGCTTCGTTCCGATTGGCGCGCCTGCGTTGGCCTAATGCCAAACTCTTTAGCTTGACCAGCGGGGCGGCCGTGATGAAGATGAATACCGAACTGGGTTACGTGCCCGTCACCTTCAACGAGCTGACCGACGACGAAGCGTTCTGGAAAGGATGCGAAGGATGCACCAATCACGATATTCTGGTGGCCAAGCAGCGTAAGTTCTGCATCTGCACCGCCATGTTGTACGACCCCGAATTGCACGGGGAGGACCGGATTTGAAGGGGAATGAAGAATTCGGAATGAAGAAGTAAGAATGAAGAATGACTTGTTTTGATTATATATAATAAGGTATGAAGAAAAAGAAAGTAGTGGTGGCCTTTAGCGGCGGATTGGATACTTCGTTTACGGTGATGTATCTTACCCGTGAGAAGGGCTACGAAGTATATGCCGCTTGTGCCAATACAGGCGGGTTTAGTGCCGAACAACTCCGGACAAACGAAGAGAATGCCTACAAGCTGGGCGCGGTGAAGTATGTGACGCTCGATGTCACGCAGGAGTATTATGCCAAGAGCTTGAAGTATATGGTTTACGGCAATGTGCTGCGCAACGGAACCTATCCGGTGTCGGTCAGTTCGGAGCGTATCTTTCAGGCGTTGGCCATTGCCCGTTATGCAAATGAGATTGGGGCTGATGCCATTGCACACGGATCGACCGGTGCGGGCAACGACCAGATTCGGTTCGATATGACCTTCTTGGTGTTGGCTCCCTCGGTGGAAATCATCACCCTGACGCGCGACTTGGCGCTTAGCCGTCAGCAGGAGATTGATTATCTCAACGAGCACGGCTTTGCCGCCGACTTTGCCAAACTGAAATATTCCTATAATGTAGGCTTGTGGGGCACCTCCATTTGTGGCGGGGAGATACTGGACTCAGCACAAGGATTGCCCGAGAGTGCCTACCTGAAACATTGCACCCGCACGGGCAGCGAATTGCTTCGTCTCACCTTCGAGCAGGGCGAACTCAAGGCGGTGAACGACGAGCGCTTCGAGGATCCCATCTGTGCCATCGGCCGCGTGGAAGAGATTGGCGCGGCCTATGCCATTGGGCGCGACATGCACGTGGGCGACACCATTATCGGCATCAAGGGACGTGTGGGTTTTGAGGCGGCGGCTCCCATGCTGATTATCGGGGCGCACCGTTTTCTGGAGAAATATACGCTCAGCAAATGGCAGCAATATTGGAAAGACCAAGTGGCCAACTGGTACGGCATGTTTCTGCACGAAAGCCAATACCTCGAGCCGGTGATGCGCGACATCGAAGCCATGCTGGCCTCTTCGCAACGCCATGTCAACGGAACGGTCACGCTGGAGCTACGTCCGCTGTCGTTCTCTACCGTAGGCGTAGAGAGCGAAGACGATTTGGTCAAGACCAAGTTTGGTGAATATGGCGAGATGCAAAAAGGATGGACGGCCGAAGATGCCAAAGGATTTATCAAGGTCACCTCCACGCCGTTGCGCGTCTACTACACCAATCACCAAGAGGAAGAGTTATGATACGCATTGGAATTATAGGCGGGGCAGGCTATACGGCGGGCGAACTGATTCGCCTGTTGCTGAACCATCCCGAAGCCGAACTGGTCTTTGTCAACAGTGCCAGCAACGCCGGCAATCGCCTGGCCGATGTGCACGAAGGATTGTATGGCGAAACCGACCTGGTCTTTACCGACGAGTTGCCGATAGACGACATTGAGCTACTCTTCTTCTGTACGGCACACGGTGATACGCGCCGGTTTATCCAGACGCATACCATTCCCGATACCCTCAAGATTATCGACCTGTCGATGGACTATCGTTTGGCCTCTGATGATCACGACTTTGTCTACGGATTGCCCGAACTGAACCGTCGGGCTACTTGCCGGGCGATGCACGTGGCCAACCCCGGCTGCTTTGCCACTTGCATCGAGTTGGGATTGTTGCCGCTGGCCAAGAACCTGTTGCTATCGGGAAACATTTCGATCAATGCTATCACCGGCAGTACGGGAGCGGGTGTCAAGCCCGGCGCCACCTCGCACTTTAGCTGGCGCGACAACAACCTGAGCGTCTACAAAGCTTTTGCACATCAACATGTGCCCGAAATCAAACAATCGCTCCGCCAGCTGCAAAACAGCTTCGATGCCGACCTCGACTTCATTCCCTATCGGGGCAACTTCCCGCGTGGTATCTTTGCCACCATGGTGGTACGTACCAAGGTGGCGCTCGAGGAGATTGTCCGTTTGTACCAAGAGTATTATGCCAAAGACTCGTTCACCTTTGTGGTCGACCGCAACATCGATCTCAAGCAGGTGGTCAACACCAACAAGTGCCTGATTCATCTGGAAAAGCACGACGACAAGCTCTTGATTATCTCGTGCATCGACAACCTGCTCAAAGGAGCCAGCGGACAAGCGGTGCACAATATGAATCTGATGTTTAATCTGGAAGAGACCGTGGGACTGCGGTTGAAACCCTCAGCGTTTTAAATGAAATGAATTTATTCCCGGTTTATCCGCTTTTCGATATTAATATAGTGCGTGGCAAAGGTTGCCGTGTGTGGGACGACAAGGGCAACGAGTATCTCGACCTCTACGGCGGCCATGCCGTTATTTCCATCGGCCATGCCCATCCGCATTATGTGGAGGCCATCAGCCGTCAGGCAGCCACCTTGGGATTCTATTCCAATTCGGTGATCAACGGTTTGCAACAGCAACTGACCGAACGGTTGGGACGGGTGTGCGGCTACGACGACTATGCCCTCTTCCTTATTAATAGTGGTGCCGAGGCCAACGAGAATGCACTCAAGCTGGCCTCGTTCCACAACGGGCGCACGCGCATTGTCTCGTTCTCCCGTGCATTTCACGGCCGCACCTCCTTGGCGGTGGAAGCCACTGACAATCCCGCCATCATTGCACCGGTCAATGCGGCCGGACATGTCACCTACCTTCCGCTCAACGACGCGGAGGCCATGCAGCGGGAGATTGCCAAAGGCGATGTGTGTGCCGTCATTCTCGAAGGCATTCAGGGCGTGGGAGGCATTCAGCTGCCTACCGACGAATTTCTGCAAGCCTTGCGCCAAGCTTGCAGTGCTACTAACACGGTATTGATTCTCGATGAGATACAGAGCGGCTACGGCCGCAGCGGTCACTTCTTTGCCCACGGGCCAAGCGGCATTCGCCCCGATCTCATCACCGTGGCCAAAGGGATTGCCAACGGATTCCCCATGGGCGGCGTGCTCATCAGCCCGATGTTTACCCCGGTGTATGGACAGTTGGGTACCACTTTCGGCGGGAATCACCTGGCCTGTGCGGCAGCCTTGGCGGTGCTGGATGTGATGGAACAGGAGCATCTGATGGAGAATGCCGCCCGCGTGGGTGCCTACCTGATGGACGAACTCAAGGCGCTTCCGCAAATTAGCCAGGTGCGCGGCCGCGGGTTGATGATCGGGCTGGAGTTTACGACTCCCGTCAAAGCCCTGCGCTCGCGTCTGTTGCACGAGCAACATGTCTTCACCGGCGCCAGCGGCACGCACGTCATCCGCTTGCTTCCGCCGCTCTGTCTGAGCATGGAAGAGGCTGCGCAGTTTATCGAACGATTCAAGAACTTACTCTAACAGCAACAACGTATGAATGCAAAAATAACCATTATCGGAGCCGGCAACATGGGCGGATCCATTGCCCGCGGACTGGCCAAAGGAGGTATTATCGCCCCGGCCGACATGGTAGTAACCGACCCCTCGGAAGAGAAACTCACCGCCCTGAAACTGGAGTTTCCCGACATGCGCATCAGCCACAACAACAGCGAGGCCGTCGAAAAGGCTGACTATGTATTATTGGCCGTCAAGCCGTGGTTGGTTAAGCCGGTGTTGGGCGAGCTGACGCTGCACGCCCGGCAGGTAATTATCTCGGTGGCTGCCGGCATCTCGTTCGAAGAGCTGGCACATTATCTTCCCGATCCCCAGATGACCCTGTTCCGGCTCATTCCCAACACGGCCATCAGCACGATGCAAAGCATGACCCTCATTGCCTCGCGCAATGCCTCCTACAATCAAGAGCAATTCATGCTCCGACTCTTCAACACCATGGGACTGGCCATGCTGATCCCCGAAGAGAAAGCCGCGGCCTGCACCGCGCTCACCTCGTGCGGCATTGCCTACGTGTTGAAAGACATTCAAGCGGCCATGCAAGCGGGCATCGAAATGGGCATCTATCCCCAAGAGGCCATGCGCATGGTGGCTCAATCGGTCAAAGGCGCCGCCGAACTGATCCTGACGGGCGACACCCATCCGGCACTCGAGATAGACAAGGTGTGCACCCCCGGAGGCATCACCATCAAAGGATTGAACCAGCTGGAACAGGAAGGATTCACCGCTGCCATCATCCAAGCGATGAAAGCCTCCCGTTAAACGAAAACATTTCCCTAACAAAACAAATACACTCCCTATGGAAGACCCCATCAAACAGATTGCCCAGCGTCTGCGCGGATTGCGCGACGTACTGGAACTGTCGGCCGAAGAGGTGGCACGCGATTGCAACCTCCCGCTGGACGACTACGAACGTGCCGAATCGGGAACCGCCGACATCTCGGTGAGCCTGCTCCAACAAATAGCCCGTCGCTACGGCATCGCACTCGACACGCTGATGTTCGGCGAAGAACCCAAGATGAGCACCTATTTCCTCACCCGCGCTGGATGCGGCGTCAGCGTGGAACGCACCAAAGCCTACAAATACCAGGCATTGGCCGCCGGCTTCCGCAACCGCAAAGCCGATCCGTTTATCGTCACGGTAGAGGCGGGTGCCGACGACGCTCCCACGCATCGCAACAGCCACGCCGGACAAGAATTTAACCTTGTACTCTCGGGACGCCTGTTGCTCACCATTGCCGGCAAAGAACTCATCCTAAACGAAGGCGACAGCATCTATTTCGACTCCCTGCAACCACACGGCATGAAGGCCTTGGACGGAAAGAACGTCCGCTTCCTGGCCATCATTCTATAAATACAATACAAGTACCATGGTAGAAAAATTTCTTACGCAAACCTCTTTCACTTCGCAAGAGGACTTCACGCAGCATCTTCATATCCGCGTGCCCGACAACTTCAACTTTGCCTACGACGTGGTGGATGCTTGGGCGGCGGAAGCCCCCGACAAACTCGCCCTGCTCTGGACAAACGACCGCGAGGAGTGCCGCCGGTTTACCTTCCAAGAACTCAAAGAGCTGAGCGATGCCACCGCCTCCTATTTCCAAAGCCTGGGCATCGGCCACGGCGACATGGTGATGCTCATCCTCAAGCGTCGCTACGAGTTTTGGCTCTGCATGCTGGCCTTGCACAAGCTGGGGGCTACGGCCATTCCGGCCACCCATTTGCTCACCAAGAAAGATATTGTCTATCGCTGCAATGCGGCCGACATCAAGGTGATTGTCTGCGCGGGCGAAACCGTTATCACCGACCACATCACCTCCGCCCTGCCCGCCTCGCCCAGTGTGGAGAAATTGGTGAGCGTCGGCCCCGAGGTGCCCCAAGGATACGACGACTTTCACCAAGGCCTCACTCAGGCGACACCCTTTGTGCGTCCGGCGCACGTCAACCGCAACGACGACCTGTCGCTGATGTACTTCACCAGCGGCACCACGGGCGAACCCAAGATGGTGGCACACGACTTCACCTATCCCCTCGGCCACATCACCACCGCCTCGGTTTGGCACAACCTGCATGAGCAGAGCCTGCACCTGACCATTGCCGACACCGGATGGGGCAAGGCCGTATGGGGCAAGCTCTACGGACAATGGATTGCCGGAGCCACCATCTTCGTCTACGACCACGAGAAATTTACCCCCGCCGCCATTCTGCACAAGATAGCGCAATACCGTGTCACCTCGCTCTGCGCTCCGCCCACCATCTTCCGTTTCCTGATTCACGAAGACCTCACGCGGTTCGACCTCTCCTCGCTCGAGTATTGCACCATTGCGGGCGAGGCACTCAACCCCGCCGTCTTTGAAAGCTTCAAGAAGCTGACGGGCATCCGTCTGATGGAGGGATTCGGGCAAACCGAAACCACGCTGACCATCGCCACCATGCCGTGGATGCAACCCAAGCCGGGCAGCATGGGATTGCCCAATCCGCAATACGATGTCGACCTCATCGACGCCACCGGTCGGTCGGTGGAGGCCGGCGAGCAGGGCGAGATTGTGATTCGTACCGACAAAGGAAAGCCTCTGGGCTTGTTCAAAGAGTATTACCGCGACCCCGAGCGCACCCGTCAGGCGTGGCACGATGGCATCTACTACACGGGCGACGTGGCCTGGAAAGACGAAGATGGCTACTACTGGTTTGTGGGACGTGCCGACGACGTCATTAAAAGCTCCGGCTACCGCATCGGCCCCTTCGAGGTGGAGAGTGCCCTGATGACCCATCCGGCGGTGGTGGAATGTGCCATCACCGGCGTTCCCGACGAGTTGCGCGGCCAAGTGGTCAAAGCCACCATCGTGCTGTCCAAAGAGTATAAAGAGCGGGCGGGCGAGGCGCTGGTCAAAGAGCTGCAAGATCACGTCAAGCGGGTTACGGCACCCTACAAATACCCGCGGGTCATCGAGTTTGTGGACGAACTGCCCAAAACCATCAGCGGAAAGATCAGGCGGGCACAAATCAGAGCCACCTCGCAAAACGCTTGACATACCACCGCTTGATGGCCTGCGTCAGCACACAATACGACAGCAGGATACCCGTCAACCACGGGAAATAGCTTAGCGGCAACGGCTCCAGCCCCACCGAAGCACCGAAGGCGGTGTAGGGCAAGGCTATTCCCACCAACATCACCAACAACGTCATGCCCGTCACCGGCCAGGTGGCGCGGCTCTGTATGAACGGAATCTTGCGTGTGCGAATCATGTGCACAATCAGCGTTTGCGAAAGCAACCCCTCCACAAACCAGCCGCTCTGGAAGAGCGCTTGATGCGCCGGGGAAGTACAGCCCAGCACAAACCACATCACCGCATAGGTGGCGATGTCGAAGAGTGAACTGATGGGGCCGATGCAGAGCATGAAGCGACTCAGGTCGGAGGCGTCCCAGCGGCGCGGCCGGCGCAAGAACTCGGCGTCCATGCGGTCGAAGGGAATGGTGCTCTGTGAGATGTCGTAGAGCAAGTTTTGAATGAGCAGGTGGATGGGCATCATCGGCAGGAAGGGCAGGAAGGCGCTGGCCGCCATCACACTAAACATATTACCGAAATTCGACGAGGCACTCATCTTGATGTATTTGGTGATGTTGCCGAAGGTCTTGCGCCCTTCTATCACGCCGTCTTCGAGCACCATCAGGTCTTTCTCGAGCAAGATGATGTCGGCACTCTCCTTGGCGATGTCCACGGCCGAGTCTACCGAGATGCCGATGTCGCTCTGCCGGAGCGCGGCCGCGTCGTTGATGCCGTCGCCCAGGAATCCCACCGTGTTGTCGGTCTGCAACAGGCGGATGATTTGCGTCTTTTGCAGCGGGGTGAGCTTGGCAAAGAGGGTGACCTCCCGGATACGTTCGCGCAGTTCGCTGTCGGTGAGTTGCTCCATCTGGGGGCCGGTGAGGGTGTGGGTGGTGTCGATGCCCACTTGGCGGCCAATGGCGCGCACCACAATATCGTTGTCGCCCGAGAGTACCTTCACCTCCACCCCCTGTTCGTGCAACCGGGCAATGGCACTGGCGGCCGAGGCCTTGGGCGGATCTAAGAAGGCCAGGAAGCCGATGAGCACCATGTCGCACTCATCCTCCACCGAAAAGTCGCGCTCCTTCTCGACGTAGCTCTTTTGAGCCACGGCCAAGACGCGCATCCCCTTGCGGTTAAGTCCCTCACTGATGCGGCGGGCTTGGATACGCAACCCGTCGGTGAGGCGATGCACCGTTCCCTCCAGCTCGGCATAGCTGCACACCTCGAGCATCTCCTCCACAGCCCCCTTGGTGATAAGTTGGCGCTTAGCCGGCCGGCTCTCGAGCACCACCGACATGCGGCGGCGGGTGAAGTCGAAGGGAATCTCGTCCACCTTGGTGTAGGCTTGCTTCCACTGCTCCATGCCCACCTCTGCGGCATGCGCCAAGACGGCTTTGTCCATCAGGTTCTTCAAGCCGGTTTGGAAATAGCTGTTCAACAGGGCGTGGCGCAGCACGCGGTGCTCCTCATCGGGCGTGCCGTCGGCGTTGATGTAGCTTTCCAGCACAATGTGGTCGGCCGTCAGGGTGCCGGTCTTGTCGGTACAGAGGATGTTCATGGCGCCAAAGTTTTGGATGGCGTTGAGGTTCTTGACGATGGTCTTCTTGCCGGCCATAGCCAGGGCGCCCTTCGAGAGGTTGGCGGTGACAATCATGGGGAGCATCTCGGGGGTGAGACCCACGGCCACCGAGATGGCGAAGATAAAGGCCTCGAACCAGTCGCCCTTGGTCAGTCCGTTGATACAGAAGACAAACGGCACCATCACCAGCATGAAGCGGATGAGCAGCAGGCTGACGCGGCTGATGCCCTTGTCGAACGCAGTGGCCGGACGGTTGCCCGCCAAGCTTTTGGCGATGCTGCCCAAGTAGGTGCGGTTGCCCACCTCGAAAACCACCGCCTTGGCGGCGCCACTCACCACGGTCGATCCCATGAAGCCGATGTTGTCCAACTCCAGAATGCTGCCCGTGCGGTGGGGGACGTTGCGCACCTCGGAAAGCTTCTCGATGGGTTCCGACTCGCCCGTGAGGGAGGCCTGGCTCAGAAACAGATCTTTCGATTCGACGATGCGCACATCGGCCGGAATCATATCGCCGGCGGCCAGAAACACCACATCGCCGGGCACTAACTGGCGAATGTCGATCTCTTCGGCCTCATGTCCCTCCCGTTTAGCCAAGCAGGTGTTGGTGACCAGGCTCATGAGCGACGAGGTGGCCTCGCCCGCCCGCCACTCCTGCCAAAAACGCAGCAGGGCACTGAGCACCACCATGACGGTGATGATGACCACGCCGCTCCATTGCCGTTCGTGTGCGTCGGCCATCCACACGTCGATGACCAATGAGACCACGGCCAGCGCGGTGAGTACCCCGATGAACGGATTGATAAATGCTTTGATGAAGACAAAGAAGGGATGCGGACGCCGCTCGTGCACCACCTCGTTGCGTCCGTAGCGCTCCCTGCGGCGCTCTACGGTTTCATCATTCAGCCCTTGGGGCGAGGTGTTGAGGTAGGAATAGATGTTTTCGGCCGGCCAGGTGGCGGCCAGAAATACCTTCTCGGCCGGATAGGCATAGCCGGAGGCGGACGGTTTACGCTTGCTGAACATACGGTTGACTTTTTAAGGGTTCTACATAAAGGGGTCGGTCGACGCCGCAAAAGTAGGGCGTATAGCCTTTGGCAGGGGTTAGAAAGGGGTTAGAGGGGTGTTAGAATGTGGTTAGAGGGGGAGGCGTCCATGGCATCGCAAACAACCTTACCGGTATTAAAAGTAGCACCAACTTGTATAGAAACTGAATACTTTTAATACAGGTAAAGCTGTTTCTGCATACGAACCGAATACTTTTAAGACAAGTAAAGCTGTTTCTGCATAAAGACTGAATACTTTTAAGACAGGTAAGCCTGTTTTTGCATAAAGACTGAATACTTTTAATACCAGTAGGGCTGTTTCTATGTAAAACCCATCCACTTTTAAGAGAGGGAGGCAGCCGGTTCGCCTCGTTAACGAAAAAAAGGGTATTCCCTACGTTGCATTTTCGGCTGTTTTTTTACCTTTGCGCCCGATGTAAAGGAAAACCCTGCTGCCGTAGAGGGATTCCAAGCTATTAGATAACTTCCTAACCAATCAAAGAGCAATGAATGAAACAACCGAGATGCACAGCATCCAGATGCAATCGTTAGACAACCCAACTCATTGTGAGTTGATGAGAGTCACGGCCGATCGCGCCAAAGCCGATCGGACGGTCATAAAACTCGTCAAGGAGGCCGTCGACCAATTGGACGCAGCCGTACAAGCCGAGGAAAAGGTGTTGAGAGTACCGCAAAAGAATCCGCTGACCGACCAGATTAAAGCGGCCGACAGCAAGCGCGACTCCGATTTTATGTTCATCAAGAACACCGTGAGTGTAAACCTGAAAAATCCCGACCCCGACAAGCAACAAACCGCCCAAGTGGTGTGGATGCTGATCAAGAGCGATAACGTCAAGGTGTCCGATCAGTATGAGCGCGAAACCGGTTTGCTCGGAAACTTCCTGAACGAAGCCGAACAAAAGTATGCCGCACAAATGAAGGTATTAGGGCTAACCGATGCTGTTAAAACGCTTCGTGCCGACAACAACCTGTTTATCAGCCTGATGAACCAACGCACCGAAGAGGAGGGCGGAAAAGTAATCGGCGCCATGCAGCGTGCGCGCCAGCTCACCGATAAGGCGTTCATCAACCTGCGCAAGCTCATCAACGCGCAGGCGCTGCTGGGACACGCCACCGAACTCACCGGGTTTATCAACTACATGAATGCCGAACTCAACCGGCTCAAGCAACAGGTGCTGCATACCCGCGGCATTGCCAATACCGGTGATGGAACCACAGGCAATAACAACCCGGGTGGCGACGAAGAAGAACCGCCGCAAGGCTAAGTCGTCGTCACCCTACCTATGAACCCTCGCAACTGGAAAACCAACAAAAAAGGGATGTGCCGTTTCGGACACATCCCTTTCTTTTGTTGTTGGGGGGCGTTAGCATCCGTTTGCACGCAAAATATCTAAATTCTTTTGGGCATCTTCATCACCTTGTGCTGCTGCCTTTTCAAACCAGTAGATGGCTTTCTGAGAGTCTTTGGCTACGCCCTCACCGTTTGCATACAGGATGCCCAGATTGTATTGGGCATTTACATATTCTTGCATCGCCGCCTGTTCATACCAATAGGCGGCTTTTAGAAGGTCTTTGGCTACGCCTTCGCCGTTTTCATACATGAAAGCAATACTGTGTTGGGCTTTTACATGTCCTTGTTCCGCCGCTTTTCCCCACCAGTAGGCGGCTTTTAAAAGGTCTTGTTCTATCTCTTCCCCGCTGTAATACAGTGCACCAAGACTGTTTTGGGCACTTTCATAGCCCTGCACTGCTGCCTTTTCAAACCAATAGACCGCTTGTTGAAGGTCTTTTTCTACGCCCTCTCCTTTATAATACAGGGCACCCAGATTGTATTGGGCAGAATCATCTTCTTGCAGTGCCGCCTTTTCATACCAATAGACGGCTTTAGCGAGATCTTCTTCCACGCCCTCTCCATTTTTATACATTACAGCCAAATTGTGTTGGGCAGATGCAAGTCCTTGCACTGCCGCCTTTTCAAACCAATAGAGCGTTTGGGAAAGGTCCTCTTCCACACCTTCTCCGTTTTCATACATAATAGCCAGATTATTTTGGGCCTTTGCATATCCTTGCACCGCCGCCTTTTCAAACCAATGAAAGGCTTTTTGAAGGTCTTGTGCTATCCCTTCGCCTCTGTAATACATACCTCCGATGCAATATTGGGAATAGCTATCCCCTTCGTCTGCCGCCTTGCTCCACCAATAGAAGGCTTTGGACAGATCGACTTCTACTCCCAACCCGGCATCGTACAGATGACCGAGTTGGGATTGGGCATCCGTGTCTCCTTCTACAGCCAACGGTGCGAATAGATGGAATGCCTCTGCATAGTTTCCTGCCTCATAGGCAGTAAGACCTTGTTCGTACTTGTTTTGTTCCATAATGAGGATAATGATGAATATGCGATAGAATGATTCGTGTAAATAATAGGGGGGCAAAATTAGTTGTTTTCGGTTAGACATCTGCAAGAAGGCTTGTATCTTTGCACGCAAACAAAAAGTGATCTATCATGAAACAAATCAGTTCTGTGTTGCTGCTTGCCGGCAGCCTCCTCTTCTTTTGGCAAACCGCGCTTGCACAATCTACCGTTGGCGCGCCTCTGCGCGATACCAACCGGGTCACCGACCTCACCCTCGACAGTTTGAACAAAGCACGCACGGCACGTCCGCCGGCCGGCTCGAGCCGGAAGGAGAACCATCCCGTGCTCTTTCTGATTGGCAATTCGACCATGCGCACCGGCACGCTGGGCAATGGCAACAGCGGACAGTGGGGCTGGGGCTATTTCCTGCATACCTATTTCGACCAGACGCGCATCAGTGTGGAGAACCAGGCCTTGGGAGGCACCAGCAGCCGCACCTTTTATACGCGTCTGTGGCCCGAGGTACGTAAAGGCATCCGCCCGGGCGACTGGGTAATTATCGAGTTGGGACACAACGACAACGGACCCTACGACAGCGGACGCGCCCGCGCCTCCATCCCGGGCATCGGCACCGATTCGCTGCCGGTGGTGATTAAAGAAACGGGCGTAAAGGAGACGGTCTATTCCTACGGCGAATACCTGCGCCGCTATATTAGTGACATCAAAGAGCGGGGTGCTCATCCCATGCTGATGGGGCTTACTCCGCGTAACGCCTGGACAGACCCCGATAGCACCCTCATTCAACGCTACGACAGCACCTTCAACCTGTGGCAACGACAGGTGGCCGAGGCCGAAAAGGTTCCCTTCATTGACCTGACCGACCTGACCGCCCGCAAGTATGAACGCTTCGGCAAAGAGAAGGTGAAGGAGATGTTCTACCGCGACCGTATCCACACCAGCGTCTACGGTGCCCGCATCAATGCCGCATCGGCCGCCGAAGGGATTCGTGCCTGTCCAGGGCTTGCCCTGGCCGGTTACTTGAAGCCGATAGCCCAAGATACCCTCACCGGCCGCACCCGCAAAGGAGACCATCCGGTTCTTTTCACCATCGGTGACAGCACCGTGAAGAATGCCGACACCGACACGCCCGGTGCGATGTGGGGATGGGGGAGTTTGCTGGGGCGTTGGCTTGATTCCGACCAGATCACCGTGGAAAACTATGCCCGCGGCGGACGCAGTGCCCGCACCTTCTTGGACGAAGGGTTGTGGGACAAGGTCTACCATGCCCTGCGTCCGGGCGACTATGTACTGATACAGTTCGGACACAACGATGCCGGGGCTATCGACAGCGGGAAGGAGCGTGCCGACCTGCCGGGAGTGAGCGACAGCAGTCGTGTCTTTCGGATGAAGAGCAGTGGGGAGTATCGCGTAGTCTACACCTTTGGCTGGTATCTGCGCAAGTTTGTGCGCGATGTACGCGAAAAGGGGGCTATTCCCATCCTCCTGAGCTACACGCCCCGCAACTCCTGGAAAGAGGGGGTGATGCAACTGCGCCGGAGCACGCATGTGCGTTGGGCACAAGAGGTGGCGCAAGAGACGGGTACCTGCTTTATCGACCTGAACAGGTTGGCCGGTGATTGTTTTGGACAGCTGGGAGAGGAGGCCGCCAAGGCCTATTACGTGGGAGCCACTCACTTCACCAAGCTTGGAGCTGAGTTGAATGCCCGTTGCGTGGCGGAGGGATTACGGAATAGCTCGTGCGGACTAAGTCGGTGGGTGCGCAAAGCACCCTCCTTTTAAATTTGGACAGATTGCTTGCATATTTCGTAAAACTCCATACCTTTGCAGCCGCAACGCAAGAGATTGCGGCTGCTCCCTAATGAATCGGCAATCGGAATGTAGCGCAGTTGGTAGCGCACTACGTTCGGGACGTAGGGGTCGGGCGTTCGAGTCGCCTCATTCCGACCAATTGTATCCAGTAACAGAAACTTAGGTTAGTAATGGCAGCAGAGAGACTTCTTTCTGTTGCCGTTTTTTTTAAAATAACACCATGATGCATCATCCCCTCGACATGTTTCGGTATTGCCCCCGATGTGGGGCGGCGCAGTTCAACGTTTACAACGAGAAGTCGAAACGTTGTGAGTGTTGCGGCTTTGTCTATTACTTCAATCCGTCGGCAGCTACTGTGGCGCTTATCACCAATCAGCGGGGCGAATTGCTGGTGTGTCGTCGTGCCAAGGAACCGGCTAAAGGCACCCTCGACCTGCCCGGCGGCTTTCTCGATTTGAACGAAAACGGGGAAGAGGGAGTGGCCCGCGAGGTGAAGGAAGAGACCGGACTGACGGTGCTGAAAGCCACCTATCTCTTTTCAATCCCCAACATCTATCTCTATTCGGGTTTGCCGGTACACACGCTCGACCTCTTCTTTGGTTGTGAAGTGGCCGAAGAGGGAACGGTTCGCGCCATGGATGATGTCTCCGACCTCTTTTATATGCCGTTGGAAGCGCTCAAACCCGAAGCATTCGGCTTGGCCTCCATTCGTCAGGGCATCGAATACATTTTATCTAATTATACCACCTCCGTATGAAGAACCTACTTTTGAAGAGTTTTTTGGCCGCACTTTGCTGCCTGCCTCTGTCGGCTCCGGCACAACACAGGTTGTACGACTCACCGGCCGTTGACCATCAGATGGAAGCGGCCTACGCCAAAGTCTGCACCGCCTACGAACGCAACGATCCGCAGCGGTTAGATAAGCTGCAAGCCTATCTGGATGAATATCCCGATACGCCACATGCCAACCGCATCTATGCGTTGATGGCTTCGGCATACTATTTCGAGGGACGCTACGACGAAGCCTTGGGCATGTTTAATGCCACCGACCTGAATGCGCTTGCCAATAGTGAACGCGACGACATGGGCTATCGCCTGGCCGTCTGCTACCTGAAAACAGGCAACCTCACCCAAGCGGCCATCTGGTTTGAAACGGTACGCGCCACCAGCCGGAAGTACGAAGCCGACTGCGCCTATCACATCGCCTACATCCGCTATACGCAGGGGCGCACCGACGAAGCGCTCAAGGATTTCCTGCCGTTGCAAGACCATCCGACCTATCGCTCGCTGGTACCTTATTATATAGCCGAAATCTATCTGCAGAAGAAACAGTACGACAAGGCCGAGAATGTGGCACAGAGTTTCCGTTCGGCCTATCCCGCCGGAGAGCATCGCCCCGAGATTGATCGCATCCTGGGCGAGGTGAACTATCACTACGGCAAGTATCCCGAAGCCATGACACTGCTGGAACGTTATGTCGCCGCCACTGAGATGCCCCGCCGCGATGCCCGTTACATGCTGGGGCTTTCCTACTATCGCAACAACGTCTATTCCAAGGCCGTCGACACGTTGGGCGAAGTGGTGGGCGTGAACGATGCACTCTCTCAGAACGCCTACCTGCACATCGGCTTGTCCTACCTGCAGCTCTCCGACAAAGCACGGGCACGCATGGCCTTTGAACAAGCGGCTGCTTCGGATGCCGACCGTGGGGTGAAAGAGCAGGCGGCCTACAACTATGCGCTCTGCCTGCACGAAACCTCCTATTCGGCTTTTGGGGAATCGGTGGCGGCCTTCGAGAAGTTCCTCAATGAGTTTCCCGCCTCGCGTTATGCCGACAAGGTGAGCAGCTACTTGGTGGATGTCTACCTGAACACCCGCAGCTACGAAGCGGCGCTCGCCTCCATCGGGCGGATTGCCCGTCCGAGCAGTGCCATCCTCGAGGCCAAGCAGAAGATTCTCTTTCAATTGGGCACCCAAGCCTTTGCCAATGCACAGTTTGTACCGGCCATCGACTACTTCACCGCTTCCATTGCATTGGGAGCCTACAACCTGCAAACCTGTGCCGATGCCACTTATTGGCGTGCCGAAGCATACTATCGGGTGCAAAAGCGGGCGGAGGCCAAGCAAGACTTTACCGACTACCTCCGCATCGCTCCGGCGGCAGCCCGCACCACCTCCACCTATGCGTTGGCCTATTACAACCTGGGCTATCTCGCCTTCGATGCCAAAGAGTATGCGTTGGCCGGCAACCAGTTTTCCCGTGCCGTCTCGCTTCTGAGAGGCAGCGACGGCGGAAAACTCTCGGGTGCTACGCTGGCCGCACTATCCGATGCCTATAACCGCATCGGCGATTGCTACCTCTACAACCGAAACTTTGAACAGGCCAAGCTCAACTACCTGCAGGGCAACACCGACTACTCGGTGTATCAACAGGCCTTGATTGCCGGCTTGCAAAAGGACTACGACGGCAAGGTGGCTCTGCTCGGTCAGCTGGCCGTGCGCTATCCCACCTCGCCCTATCTGTTGAATGCGCTCTATGAAAAGGGACGCTCCTATGCGCAAGCGGGCGATGCCGCGCAGGCCATCGTCACCTTCACCGACTTGTTGGAGCGATATCCCCAGAGTCCGCTCAGCCGTAAGGCGGCCGCCGAAATAGGCTTGCTCTATTACCAGAGCGGTGACACCAATCGGGCTATCGAAGCCTACAAGCAGGTGGTGACCCGCTACGGGGGAAGCGACGAAGCGCGCCTGGCACTGCGTGATCTCAAGTCGATCTACGTCGACGCCAATCGGGTGGACGAATATGCCGCGCTGGCTTCCACGATGCCCGGTGCCACCCGTTTGGATGCCGGCGAACAAGACACCCTCACCTACCTCGCCGCCGAGAAGATCTACCTCAAAGGCGACCTGACGCAGGCCGAACCGGCCCTGTCGGCCTACTTGCAACACTATCCCAACGGTGCCTTTTCGGAAGAGGCGCTGGTGATGCATGCCGACATCTGCTTCGGTCGCAAACAGTATGACCGGGCACTGGCCGACTACCAGTTGCTTCAATCCAAAACCGTCGGTACCGACCGTGGCCAACTGGCGCTCACGGGCATACTACGTTGTGCCGTGCTGTTGGAGAACGATGCCGAGACCATCCGTGCGGCTACCGAGTTGCTCGCTCCGGTGGAGGGCGACCTTGCGGGCGGCAAAGTAACGCCCGAGCTGATTACCGAAGCTCGTTACCGTCGCGCCAAAGCCTATCTCCATGAGAATGCCGATACCCAGGCGCTGCCCGACCTTCGCGCCCTGGCCGAAGACACCCGTACCCAACAGGGAGCGGAGGCCAAGTATCTGGTGGCGCAACTCTTCTACAACGAAGCCGACTATGCCCGTGCCGAGAAAGAGGCGCTTGCCTTCATCGATCAGAGCACGCCGCACGCCTACTGGCTGGCACGCACCTTTGTGCTCCTCTCGGATGTGTATGTGGCGCAGGGTAAGAAGCTCGACGCCCGCCAATACCTGTTGAGTCTTCAACAAAACTACCAAGCCGACGATGACATTGCCGGCATGATTACCGTCCGACTGCAGAAGCTGCAACCCGAGCAGCCGGCTGAATAATTCCCTTCTCCTCCTTATATATAATAGAAACAACATGAAAAGAGTGATCTATCTAACAGCCCTAACCGCGCTGCTCCTTCCGGCCAAGACCTTGGCGCAGCGGCAAGCTGCCGACACCACGCTGACCCGTACCGTGGTGGTGGAGCAAAGCTACAACCCCGACATCCTGGATGCTTCCAAAGTCAATGTGTTACCGGCCGTCGAGCCGCCCGCCGTCAGCGGGAGGGCAGTGGAATATGACACACAGGCCGTGCCTGCCTCGGAGATTCCCTTGGGCACGATGCCTTCGTTCTCGGCTCCCGACAAACAACCCCGTGGCACACGCGGCTATGCCCGCTTTGGAATGGGCAACTACGGCAACCTCGAGGGGAGGGCCGGATACGATTGGGCTATCTCCGAGCGCGACCGGCTGGAGGTGAACTTCCGGACGGTGGGGATGAATGGTGATTTAACGGCGAAGGGGTTTAACGCATCGGTAGAGCGGATGGACCAATTAGTATATCCGATAGAAATGGCACCACCACCACTCCCCCGCATGCCCGGCAACAAATGGGGAGCCTACCACTACAACACGGATGCCGATCTGCGTTATACCCACTCCTTTAGGAATGCCGACGTGTATGTGGGCGGGAACTTGGGAGTACGCAACTTTAATCTACTCTCTTATCCCGTCAATCGCAAGCTCAAATACACCCGGGTAGCCGGTTATGCCGGCATTCGTTCCAACAACGACAACCTTTCGCTCCACTATAGTCTGGAGGGCGGTTACCGTTATTTCGGCAGAAAAGACTTTCCCGCCGAAGATGAACTCTACCTCAAAGCCGAAGCAACCCGAAAAATAGTGGAAGAGCATCGCATCGGCCTGGGAGTCTCCTTTGCTCACTATTGGTATGCTCGGGAACGTCGCAGAGTAGACTATCCCAGACAGGGATTTCTCACACTGAATCCTCATTATCTGTTAGCGGGCGAAGCGTTGCACATTCGATTGGGTGTGAATCTCGATTTCGGCACCTATCCGGGACAAAAAACCCATGTATCGCCCGATGTGAAGGTACAATATACGTTTGCCGACCACTATGTGGCCTATGCACAAGCCACGGGGAGACGCAACAATTATGATTACAGGCGTGTCGAACAATACTCTCCCTACATTACGTCCGGTTCTTATTGGTGGCATGCGGGTTATGAGCAAATCAATGCTTCTGTTGGCTTCAAAGCTTCCCCGACCAACGGGTTGTGGTTTCATCTCTACGGTGGCTATCAACAGCTAAAGAACGATGCCTGTGCCTACCTGATAACCCGTCGCGATGATAACGCAAACTCGGAGGATTTCATGTTATATGATGTCGGCTTGGGCACTATCGATACGCACAATAGCTATGCCGGTGCCGAATTGCGCTACTCCTACAAAGACAAGCTAACCTTCAGCGCCAATGGTATCTATCGTAATTGGGCAGCGAAGGAGCATGGCGACAAAGCCTCACTCTACTTCAAACCCAAGCTGGAACTGAATTTCGCGCTCGAAGTCCGGCCTATAGCTCCTCTCTCGGTAACCATCGGCTATCAACAGATTACCCGCAAGGGCATCGAGGGGGTGGCCGACACCGACCAGGCGCAAACACTCGCCGAGGTGGTCTCCCCGGTGAATAACCTCCACGCCGGATGCAACTATGAACTGCTGAAAAATGTCTCCATCTATGCCCGCATTCGGAATATCTTAAATAGGAGCTACCAATATTACGAATATTACCCCGCCGAAAAACTCAATTTCATAGGCGGCCTAAGCTTCCGCTTCTAAGCGAGGTGTGTCTTCGTTCTTCACGCGCAACATCCCCGCAAAGCCCGAATCGATGGCGATTCGGGCTTTGCTATAACCTGCCGTGCCGGGGTCTGCAGCCATTCCACCCTGTCAAAAGGCTCCCGCACGTATGCAGGCGATTATTCCACGGTGTCAAAAGCCTCCCGCACGTGTGCAGGCGATTATTCCACCGTGTCAAAAGTCTCCCGCACGTGTGCGGATGCTCATTACACCGTGTCAAAAGTCTCCCACGCGTGTGCGGATGCTCATTACACCGGTGCAATGAGCTGCCGCAAACCCGTGTGGACTCATTGACACGGTGACAATGAGTGTTTACCGGTTCGGGGGCGATGGTCTGCTTGCCTTTAAACAGTCGCTAAGCTTATTTTTTATTCGTTATGCCCACAGTCACAATAGTTTTTTCTACTTTTGCGGCCAAATTTGTGGAAAGACCCACTCTAAAGAGAATGTTATGGCAAAAAACCTCGTTATTGTCGAATCGCCGGCAAAAGCAAAAACTATCGAAAAGTTTTTAGGGAAAGACTTCACCGTGCTTTCCAGTTACGGTCATATACGTGACTTGAAGAAGAAAGATTTCGGCATCGACGTAGAGCACAACTTCGCTCCCGACTACGAAATACCCGAAGATAAGAAAACTGTGGTCAAGAGCTTGAAAAGCGCCGCAGCAGGGGCCGACATGGTATGGCTCGCCTCCGATGAAGACCGCGAGGGAGAGGCTATTGCCTGGCACTTGTATGAAGTGTTGAAGCTTCGTCCCGAACACACCAAGCGCATTGTCTTCCACGAAATCACCAAGACTGCTATCCTGCAAGCCATTGAACATCCCCGTGACATCGACCGCAATTTGGTAGATGCCCAACAAGCCCGTCGCATTCTCGATCGGCTGGTAGGTTTCGAACTTTCGCCCGTATTGTGGCGCAAGGTGAAACCTTCCCTCTCGGCCGGACGGGTGCAGTCGGTGGCCGTGCGCCTGATTGTAGAGCGCGAACGTGAGATACACGCCTTCCGGAGCGAGGCTTCCTACCGCGCCACAGCATTGTTCCTGCTGGAGGATGCCGATGGAAAGCCCGTAGAACTGAAAGCCGAGGTGGCGCGGCGGATGAAAACCAAGGCCGAAGCCCAGCAACTGCTGGAGGCATGCCGTACCGCCACTTTCACCATCACCGACATCACCAAACGCCCTCTCAAGAAGAGTCCGGCCGCTCCCTTTACCACCTCCACGCTGCAACAAGAGGCGGCACGCAAGCTCTCCTTCACCGTGGCGCAGACCATGCGCGTGGCGCAACAGCTCTACGAGGCGGGACACATCACCTACATGCGTACCGACTCGGTCAACCTCTCGTCGCTGGCCATTCACACCAGCAAAGAGGCCATCACCCGTCTGATGGGCGAACAGTATGTACACTCGCGCAACTTCCAGACCAAAACCAAGGGGGCGCAAGAGGCGCACGAAGCCATCCGCCCCACCTACATGGACCAGACCGAGATAGCCGGAACGGCGCAGGAAAAGAAGCTCTACGACCTGATCTGGAAGCGCACCATCGCCTCGCAGATGGCCGAAGCCCAGTTAGAGAAGACAACGGCCACCATCGGCCTGAGCAATGCCTCCGACACCTTCGTGGCCGAAGGCGAAGTGGTGACGTTCGACGGTTTTCTGCGCCTCTACCGCGAGTCGTTCGACGACGAGGCCGACAGCCAGAGCGAAGGCACCCTGCTGCCCCCGCTGACGAAAGGACAAACGCTCACCTACCGGCAAATCACCGCCACCCAGCGCTTCTCCCAGCATCCGCCCCGCTACACCGAGGCCAGCTTGGTGCGTAAGATGGAAGAGTTGGGCATCGGACGCCCCTCCACCTACGCTCCCACCATCTCCACCATTCAGCAACGCGACTATGTGGAGAAGGGTGATCGCGAAGGTACCGAGCGTTCCTACAACGTGCTCACCCTGTACCAAGCGCAGATCACCGAGTCCACCCAAACCGAGCTGACCGGTGCCGAGAAGGGCAAGCTGCTGCCCACCGACATCGGCATGGTGGTGACCGATTTCCTGGCGCAAAACTTCCCCAACATCATGAACTATAACTTCACGGCCAACGTCGAGAAGCAGTTCGACGAGATTGCCGAGGGCGAAACCCGCTGGACGGTGATCATGGACGACTTCTACAAGACCTTCCATCCCAACGTCGAGAAGACACTGACCGAGAAAACCGCCCACAAGGTGGGCGAACGGCTGTTGGGCACCGATCCGGTCAGCGGTAAGCCCGTGTCGGTGAAGATTGGCCGTTTCGGACCGATTGCACAGATTGGCTCGGCCGAGGATGCGGACAAACCCCGCTTCTCGTCACTCAAGAAAGGTATGTCTATCGAGACCGTTACACTCGGGGAGGTGCTCGAACTCTTCAAGTTGCCCCGTCACTTAGGCGAGCAAGCGGGCAAAGTGGTCACGGTCAACATTGGCCGCTTCGGTCCCTATGTCTACTACAACGGCAGCTACACCTCGCTCCCCAAAGGTACCGACCCGATGGAGATTAGTTTGGAAGAGGCCCTGGCACTGATACAAGCCAAAGCCGAAGCCGATGCCAAGAAACACCTCAAACAATTTGCCGGCGAGCCGGAGCTGGAAATCATGAACGGCCGCTTCGGCCCTTACATCGCCTACAAGGGAAGCAACTACAAAATCCCCAAGAACACCGCTCCCGACACGCTCACACTGGAACAATGCTTAGAGATTGTCCGGACACAGCAAGCCAAAGGAGAGGCCTCGGGGGGGAAGCCCAAACGAGCGGCTAAGGCCAAGAAAGCATAAACGCAGCAGAGGGTGTGTCGCCGGCGACACACCCTCTGCTGGTTTTTACGAAAAGTCGTAGACCGTTCGGTCTACCGTTTCCCGTACATCTGTTCGTAGTAGTGCTGGTAGTCGCCGCTGGTCACCTCTTCCACCCACGCCTGGTGGGTGAGATACCACTCAATGGTCTTGACGATGCCCGTCTCAAAAGCAGTTTCGGGTCTCCAACCCAGTGCCGCCGTGATTTTGGCCGGGTCAATGGCATAACGCTGGTCGTGCCCGAGGCGGTCTTTGACGAAGGTGATAAGCTCTTCGTTGATCCAGTCGATGTCTATTTCGCCGGCCTCGTTCTTCACCTGTTTCTTGAGCACGCTCCGATAGGCGGGCTGCTCGCTCATGAGCCGGTGGATGGTGGCGATGGTCAGGCGGACAATCTCCAGATTGGTCTTTTCGTTGTGCCCGCCCACGTTGTAGACCTCGCCCTCTTTGCCGGCGCGCACCACCAGGTCGATGGCTTTGCAGTGATCCTCGACATAGAGCCAGTCGCGCACGTTGCTGCCGTCGCCGTAGACGGGGAGTTTCTTCCCCTCCAGAATGTTTTTGATGATGAGCGGGATAAGTTTCTCGGGAAAGTGATAGGGGCCGTAGTTGTTCGAGCAGCGGGTAATGGTCACCGGCATTTTATAGGTGTCGTGATAGGCCATCACCACCAAGTCGGCGCTGGTTTTCGAGGCACTGTAGGGGCTGTGCGGGCAGAGCGGGGTTTGTTCGGTGAAGTAACCTTCGGCACCCAGTGAGCCGTAGACCTCGTCGGTGGATACTTGGTGGAAACGTACCCCTTTGCTCCATTTGGGATAGCCCTCCTGGTCGCGGCCGTTGACCCACGCACGGCGGGCGGCATCCAGCAGGTTCTGAGTGCCCAGGATGTTGGTCTGGAGGAAGAGTTGCGGGTTCTCGATGCTGCGGTCGACGTGGCTTTCGGCCGCAAAGTTGACCACGTAGTCGAATTTAAACTTGGCGAACAGCTCGTCGGCCAGGGTGCGGTCGCAGATGTCGCCCTTAACGAAGAAGCAACGCTCCTGGTCGATGTCTTTGGCAATGGTGCCGAGGTTGCCCGCATAGGTGAGCGCGTCGAGGATCACCACACGAATGTCGTCGTGCTGTGCCAGAATGTATTTAATGTAGTTGGCGCCGATGAATCCGGCAGCTCCGGTAACAAGATAGGTCTTCATAGATGATAATGAGAATGATGGAGTGTGAATAACGAATTAGCGGGAGAGGTCGAGGAGGTACTTGCCATACTCGGTCTTCTCCAATTGGCGTCCCAGGGCACGCAATTGATCGGTGTCTATCCAGCCGTTGCGCCAGGCTATCTCTTCGATACAGCTGACGTAGAACCCTTGGCGGTTCTGGATGGTGGCGATGAAGTTCGAGGCCTCGAGCAGGCTGTCGCAGTTGCCCGTGTCGAGCCAGGCAAAACCGCGTCCGAAGAGTTCTACCTGGAGGGTGCCCTCTTCGAGGTAGAGGCGGTTGAGGTCGGTGATTTCATATTCACCGCGTGCCGAGGGTTGGAGGCCGGCTGCCTTCCCGGTGACGGTGGCATCGTAGAAGTAGAGGCCGGGCACGGCATAGTTGCTCTTGGGGTTGGCCGGCTTCTCTTCGAGCGAGTGCACGCGGCCGTCGGCATCAAATTCCACCACGCCGTAGGCACGCGGGTCTTTCACGTAGTAGCCGAAGATGCAGGCACCCCGTTCTATGGCGGCGGCGCGGCGCAGCATGGCCGAGAACTGCTGTCCGTAGAACATATTGTCGCCCAAGATGAGGCATCCCGGCTCTCCGGCCAGGAAGTCGGCGCCCAGCACAAAGGCTTGCGCCAGTCCGTTGGGTGTTTCCTGTATCTTATAGGAGAAGGTCATGCCCAGTGAGCTGCCGTCGCCCAGCAACTGGCGGAACATGGGCAAGTCACGCGGGGTGGAAATGATGAGCACCTCGCGGATGCCCGCCAGCATCAGGGTGGAGAGCGGATAGTAAATCATCGGTTTGTCATACACCGGCATGATTTGTTTGGAGATGGCTTTGGAGAGAGGATAGAGGCGGGTGGCGCTACCACCGGCAAGAATGATTCCTTTCATGTGATTCTTATTAGGGGGATTAATGCAGGGCAAATGTCTGAATAAAGGATGAGACGGCAAAATTATCCGGCCAATTCGATGACTTCGAGGTCGCGCACTTGGTCGCCGTCAACCACGAAGCGCACCAGGGTGCGCGTTTGATGAAACCCCGAACGTCCGGCCGCGCCCGGATTAAGGTGTAACAGGTTCAGCGCCTTGTCGAACTGCACCTTGAGGATGTGCGAGTGTCCGCTCACAAAAAGCTTGGGCGGATGCACGAAGAGCTGGCTACGCACCGAGGCGTCGTAGTGTCCGGGATAGCCGCCGATGTGTTTAAGGAGCACATCGACGCCTTCGACCGTGAAACGGCTGGTTTCGGGGAAACGCTGCCGAAGATCGCCCCCGTCGATGTTGCCATAGACGGCACGCAGCGGGCGAAAGGCTTCGAGGCGGTCGGCCACCTCGGCCGAACCGATGTCGCCGGCGTGCCAGATCTCGTGGCACGGTTCAAAGTGTTGCAGGTATTTCTCGTCCCAGCAAGCGTGGGTGTCGGAAAGAAGTCCTATTCGGGTCATGTTATTCAGATAGCGCGAGTTATTGCGTGCAAAGGTAGCCACTTTTTCCAAGTATCCTTTTGTAATATGCAAGATTCTTTCCCTCTTTTTTGTGCAATGCGCTCCGCAACCCCGGAAGCATCGTGTCTCGGAAACAAGACACGCTTGCGGCCGAATGAATCCGAACCTGACACAAGAGGCCTTTGTCTGTCTACCATCTGATGCGGTTTGGCGCAAACGGAATGCTCTTCCTCACACAGGTAGACGGCGTGTCTGATCTTTTTCTCGTAAAGTAGATAAGGTTGGGGCATATATATATATATATAGGGTTCGCTCTACCTTTGCCGTCATAACCAATCAAATAATATTATTCTATTATGAAACGAGCAAACAGGCTTTACGGGCTGCTTGGTTTCTCCTTGCTGATGCTGGTTCCGGCAGCCTGCAGCAAGCAGTTGGACGAGACCGACCCCGAGGCAAACAACAACACTGGCAACTACGAATTGATTACCCTTAGTACCGTTGCCAATCAGGGACGTAGCGAGGAGGAAGACCCCGCTTCGCGTACGGTATATACAGACAATACCAGCGGCATGACAGTTACGTGGAATGCAAGCAAACCCGAAGAGGAAATACTGCAAGTCTTTAGCTATCCTACCGGAAAAGTGGAGGCACCGGCAAGCAATCACCTCTACGGGCAGCCCGGCACCCTCTCGAACGGTAACAAGTCGCTGAAGTTTTCAGGCGGTGACATTATCAGGAGTGCCGACAACAAGTATCACTACCTCTATCCTGCGCCCGCCGCAACAACCAAGAGCGGTGATAACGTGGTGGTGAGCTATGACTTCTCCGGACAGACGCAGCAGGTAGGCTCCACTACGCACCTTGCTGCGAGAGATGTAATGTATAGTTCCGCCCGCGTGGGCGAAACACAGAGCTTCACCTTTAGCCGTGCCTGCGCTCTGCTGCGTTTTGTGGTGAAACTGCCGGCCAACACACCGGCAATCAGTCGCCTCACACTTGAGACAAGTGGTGTCGTGCTCTATACCGGCTTGCAACTAACTTATGCTCCCGATGGAACGGTGAGTGTAAAAGGCACCAACCCCGCCAGCAGCATCTCGGTGACGATTACCGGCGACCAAACTTCCACTTCACAGCGTACCCTCACTGCTTATCTTTATGTCTCGGCCAAGGATGCCAGCGGGAATAATGCGGACTTTAGTAATCAGCAGATGTTACTCGTTGCCATCAGTGGAAGCACCAGCTACTATGCTTCGTTGAGCGCCACCTCAAGCAGTCAAAAGTTAGAATCTGGTAAACGTTTCACCTTTGCACCCAATGCAGCGTCTAAACAAGCACGCTTAATATACTCCAATGCCACGGCAAACAGCTACATTGTGAACAAAGCGGGCGAATTCTACTATTTGGATGCCACCAAGCGGGGTAACGGCGTACAACCCACCAGCCAAGCCTATATAGACAGCAAGCCCTCCGGCTTCTCAGGCACGATTCCTTCCGGTAACTACACCGCCAAGATATTATGGTCGATGGGCGGCTACGATAGTGGTAGTATCAACGGTGTAGTTAGTAATCCCATCTACGAAAATGGAAAGATCATTTTCGGTACTACCACCACCACAGCCAATGGCAATGCAGTGATAGCTTTGATGAGCGGAGACGAAATCATTTGGAGCTGGCACATCTGGAAGGTAGATTATGATCCGTACAGCACTTCCTCTACCAATGCACCGAAGTATGGCACGCATACCTATCCTATTAATGGGTATTATCCAAACAACCGCGTAATTATGATGAAATACAACTTGGGCGCCGTCCATACAAAGGAGAGTTGGGACGACGGTGATAATGGTTTTGGCTTTGGCTTGCTCTATCAATGGGGTAGGAAAGATCCGTTCTTAGGCGGCGTCGGCAGTGGTAGCAACGACCCCACCGACGGCATTCATTTCAAGTCGTCGGGTAATCCTACATTCAAATACTCAGGAGGCACGAACGGTACTATTGCTCTTGCCGTAGGTAATCCAATGCAGTATTATAATCAGAGTAATAGTCCTTATGACTGGCATGTCGCCTGTAGGATTCGCGATCTGTGGGGTAATGCCGGCACGGCTGGCAATTGGGGTGGAAGTGGGACTATGCTTTATATAAATAAGGAGTACGGTACCAAGACTTGTTTCGATCCTTGTCCGCCCGGATACAAAGTACCCCCTCGTGGGACATGGACGCGTTACTTTGCAACCCAAGAAGCAACAGACTACGGTAGTATGACTCCCAACGTTTCAGGTAGTTTCAACAAGGGTCACTTATTCAAGTACGACAATGTAAACACCACCTTTTATCCAGCTTCTGGCTATCGTGAATACTCTTCGGGAAGTTCAATAAGAGATGCCGGTTACTACGGCTATTATTGTTCGTCGTCTTACAGTGCTAGTAACAGCAGTATGCATGGTAACTTCTTATTCACTTCAAATGGCGTCTACCCGCTGAGAGACCACTGGCTTCCATCTGGCTTCCCCGTCCGTTGCGCCAAAGAAAACTAAAGAACATATTATTTTTGCGCGATTTCATAAGAAGTTAAATCTGAAAAGAGAAGGCTGCCTGTTGCGAGAACAGGCAGCCTTCGTGGTTGGGGCGGGGATAAGCTCTTCGGGGCTACATGCCCCACACGGTGAGGATGTGTCCGTGATACTGTTCGGTGCGGTGCCAAATCTTCTCGTCCCACGGCGTGCCCTTGTCGCGGTTGAAGAGGATGAAGTGGCCTTCGGTGCCGGCCGGGCAGTGGTCCATGTATTCGGCGGTCTGTTCCAAGCCGCGCTGGATGGTCTTCTCCAAGTCGCCGCGTTTAATCTTCAGTTCCAGCACGATGTATTGGATCGGGCCGCCGTAGCCATTGGTGAGCGGTTTGCGGATGAGCAGGTCGGTGCGACCACGTCCGAGGCCATATTCGCGGTCGATGTAGCCGCCGCCGTTGACTACGCGCTGCAGGAAGGCTTGGAGCAGCAGTTGCGGACCGCTCTCTTTGTAGTCGAACGTCTCAATCCACGAATCGGCATTCTGGCGGAAGAACTGTTGGAAGTCGAGCAGTAGCTTCTCCATGTTGATGGAGTTGTCGGCATTCATATACCATTCCGATTGCTGGATGAGGCCGTCTTGTGTAGACCACGTCAGTTCACGGGGAATAATCTCGCGGTAGATGCCGTTGGCAATGCGGCGCGGTTTGTCCAAGGCTATCAAGCCCAAGTCGTAGACATACTGCACGTCGTCTTGCGGCACCGACGTGTCTTTGGCATCGGTATCGCTGGCCAGCATCGGGCCGATGACGCGACGTACCCGGTCTTCCTTTAGCTTGTCAATGAGGATATCAATATGCGTGTCGCGACGGTAGATGATATTTTCCTGCGCCCGATAGATCATTTCGGGGGTGATGCGAACGTTGCGGTCACGATTCTCCTTGATTTCGTAGGTTACCTCATATCCCAGCGCGTTGACCAACCACGGCTGTCCTTCGGTAGCTTCCCATATCAATGGGAAGCAAGCCTCGTCGAACTCCTGTCCGGTGGCGGCGGTGTGCTGCATATACAACTCATGAATTTCCTCTTTCGAGAAGTTGCCCAAGCGGAGCGATTTAGCTTTGATGTTGAAGGCCGAGCCGCCGGTGATGATGTCTTGGTTGGAAAGTACGATGCGATAGTCGCGCACATCGCGCACGCCGCACAAAATGATGGATTGCGGAAAAGCGGCCGGACGTTTGCCGTAGCCGCTGCGTATCTGGCGCAGTACACTTACTAATGAATCGCCCACCAAGGCATCAATTTCGTCGATGAAAACCACCAACGGGCGGTCGAGTGCCTGGCTCAGCCGTGACAAATAGCCGGACAACAAGGCACTGGCAGGTACCTGCGCAATGGTTTCTTCTCTGGTGAGATTGGGCAACTTGCTGCCGATAATCAAGCTTAGCTCATCGCAAAGATTACTCACCACATTGCGTATCACCTCTTCCACGTTGTTGCGCAGGCTCTGTCCGCTTTCCACATTGACATATACGGCGCAATAATCTCCTTGTGCATTCAAGTAGTCGCGCAACGCCAGCAAACAAGAGGTCTTGCCCGTTTGCCGCGGAGCGTGTAGCACGAAGTATTTTCCATACTCAATGAGCGAGAGTATCTCCTCGAGATTAAAGCGCGTCAACGGGTCTACATTATAATGTATCTCGGGCTTGATCGGCCCTGCCGTATTAAAGATTTTGGGTAGCATCCTAAATTTTCTGTTTCTATTTTACGTCGACAAAGATAACGTAAATTCTTGAATAACAACCCTGTTTACATTGGTTAGCCAATGGAATCAAAGTGAGTCTCCAGTGTGAACAAAGATGCGTCACTTAAGCTCAAGTGACGCATCCCTGTTCACACCACTTAACAAATGGAACTCCATCGGCTCTTTCTTGTTCACAATGGAGGTTCACTTCGACTCCATTGATGTTATCCTGTTCACAATGGAGGTTCACTTCGACTCCATTGATGTTTCCCTGTTCACAATAGAGACTCACTTTGACTCCATCGGCTAACCAATGTGAACCGGTAAGCGTCACTTTAATCCGTTTGGGTTGCGTACCTTTGCAAGCATGAATGAGCGAAAGATTATCCATATCGACATGGACGCCTTCTACGCTTCGGTGGAGCAACGCGACTTTCCCGAGCTGCGCGGAAAGCCCGTGGCCGTTGGACATGCCCAGGCGCGTGGCGTGGTGGCAGCCGCCAGCTACGAAGCGCGACGGTTTGGGGTGCGATCGGCCATGCCTTCGTTGCGCGCCAAGCAGCTGTGCCCGCAACTCATCTTCGTGCCCGGCCGCATGGAGGTGTATAAAGAGGTGTCCGGGCAGATTCACGAAATCTTTCACCGCTACACCGATACCATCGAACCACTCTCGCTCGACGAGGCATTCCTCGATGTCACCCTCAACAAGCCCGGCATCGAGCTGGCCGTGGAGATTGCCAAGGCCATCAAGCAACAGATACGCCGGGAGCAACACCTCGTTGCTTCGGCCGGCGTGTCGTACAATAAGTTCCTGGCCAAGGTGGCTTCCGACTACCGTAAGCCCGACGGACTGTGTACCATCCATCCTTCGCAGGCGCTGCCCTTCATCGATCGTCTGCCCGTTGAAGCCTTTTGGGGCGTGGGACAGGTTACGGCCGGAAAGATGCACGCCATGGGCATCTACAACGGCCGGCAGCTGCGCGACTACTCCAAAGAGGGGCTGCTGCGCGCCTTCGGAAAGGTGGGGGCGCTCTACTACGACTTTGCCCGCGGCATCGACCCGCGAGCGGTGGAGACGGAGCACATCCGCAAATCCATCGGATGCGAACACACCCTGGAGAAAGACATCCGGCTAAGCTCGTCGGTCATCATCGAACTCTACCATGCTGCCGTGGAGCTGACGCAGCGCTTAAGGCTCAAAGCCTTCAGCGGGAAGACGCTCACGCTGAAGATTAAATTCAACGACTTCACGCAAATCACCCGCAGCATCACCCAAGAGAAGGAGCTGACCACGCTGCCCGTTATTTTGCCGCTGGCCAAACAGCTGCTCGGCGAGGTCGACTACGCGCATCACCCCATCCGGCTGATTGGCCTTTCGGTCTCTAATCCGCACGATGCCGCCCGCAGGGAAGAGTGGGTACAACTCTGTCTCCCCTTCGAGACGGGCTGAAGGCGGCGCGGCAAAATAATCGGCGGAGTTCTTCGTTTCTATACTATACCTTATTTATAGTTACCTCTTAGCACCCCCCGGTATCATGTCTATTCGGAAACAACTCTATCCCATCCGGTTTTGGTTGGTGGCAGTAGCCATTCTCATTGCCGTGACCTCGCTCTACATCTCCAACCGGCTCATCAGCGACCTGGCCGCCGAGGAACAGGTGCGCATGGAAGTGTGGGGCGAAGCGATGAAGAACCTGCAAACCGCCGACGCCAACACCGACTTGACCATGGCACTCAAAGTAATCAATGCCAATCACACCATCCCCGTGATGGTGGTGGATGCGGCCGAGGTGATACAAACGCACCGCAACATAGCCCTGTCGGCCACCCACACCGCAGCCGACCTGCAACGCAAACTGCACGAGCTGAAAGCCAACGGACACTGCATCCGCATCAACATGAATAACGAGCAGGACTATTTCGATGTCTATTACGCCCCCTCGCGCATGCTCACCCGCTTGGCCGTTTATCCCTACATCCAGCTCACGGTGGTGATTATCTTTGTGCTGGTGGCCATCTTTGCCCTCCTGAGTTCCAAGAAAGCCGAGCAGAACAAAGTGTGGGTGGGATTGTCTAAAGAGACCGCCCATCAGCTGGGCACTCCCATCTCCTCGCTCCTGGCATGGACCGAACTGTTGAAGGCGCAATATCCCGCCGACACACTTATCCCGGCCATGTCCGAAGATGTGGAACGATTGCAGATGATTGCCAACCGCTTCTCCAAGATAGGCTCCATTCCGGAGCTGGAAGAGGTTGACCTTGGGGCATTGCTCACCAAAGTGGTCGAATACATTGCCCGTCGAACCTCCAACAAAGTGCGCATCCTCACCCACATCCCCGACCACCTTCCGCCCATACGCATCAACCCCACGCTCTTCGAATGGGTCATCGAAAACCTGTGCAAAAACGCCGTCGACGCCATGGACGGCGCAGGCACCCTCACCCTCGAGGTGGAACGCACAGCGCGCCGGTGGCTGATTGATGTGAGCGACACGGGCAAGGGCATCGACAAACGTCACTTCGAAACCGTTTTCTCACCCGGCTACACCACCAAGAAACGGGGGTGGGGACTGGGGCTGTCGCTTGCCCGACGCATCGTTACGGAATATCATGCCGGACGCATCTACGTCAAACACTCCGAAATCCATCACGGAACCACGTTCCGCATCGAATTGAAAGCCTGAGCAAACGAGCCTCGCGTAAATTTGATTAGCCATTTTTAATTTATGCAGATATTATTTGTATCTTTGTCGCCCAAATAAAAAGGAAAAAGACTTGGGAAAGTTTGATAAATATAAGATAGACTTGAAAGGGATGCAAGCCGGCTCTGCCAATTACGAGTTTGTGCTTGACAACCAATTCTTTGCCGACATCGATTCTCCCGAAGTGCAGAAAGGCAAAGTAACCGTAACATTAACCGTTAAGAAGAGCGCCCGCGCCTTTGAATTGGATTTCCAAACCGAAGGAGTCGTGTGGGTGCCATGCGACCGCTGCTTGGACGACATGGAACAGCCGGTGAAATCGGCCGACAAGCTGATGGTTAAATTCGGACGCGAACTGGGCGAAGAGGGAAACAACCTCATCGTCATTCCCGAAGACGAAGGCAGCATCAATGTAGCCTGGTTCATGTATGAATTCATCATTCTATCCATTCCGATGAAACATGTACATGCCCCGGGCAAATGCAACAAAGCCATGCACAGCAAACTGCATAAACACCTGCGCACTGCTCCGGGCGACGAGCAAGACGATCCGTTTATGGGCGGCGAAGAGGAACTCGAGGGCGACCATGCGCTCGAGAGCGACGAATCGAGTGCGGTGGATCCCCGCTGGAACGAATTAAATAAATTAATAGATAACAATTAAATAATCAAAGAAAATGGCACATCCTAAAAGAAGACAGTCGAGCACCCGTACTGCCAAAAGAAGAACCCATGATAAAGCAGTAGCTCCTACGCTGGCTATTTGTCCGAACTGCGGCGAATGGCATGTATATCATACGGTATGCAATGCTTGCGGATATTATCGCGGCAAACTTGCCATCGTAAAAGAAGAAGCCGTTTAATCGCTTACCGGATTGATGAAAAGGCTTAACGCAGTAATCACAGGAGTCGGAGGGTATGTACCGGACTATATCTTGACCAACGAAGAGATATCCCGCATGGTAGATACCAACGACGAATGGATTATGACCCGGGTTGGGATTAAAGAGCGGCACATACTAAACGAAGAGGGACTCGGCACCTCGTACATGGCACGCAAAGCAGCCAAACAGCTGATGCAGCGTACCGGGTCGAATCCCGATGACATCGACATGGTCATCGTTGCCACTACCACTCCCGACTATCCTTTCCCCTCAACCGCTTCGATTCTCTGCGAAAAGCTGGGACTCAAGAATGCCTTTGCATTCGACCTGCAAGCAGCATGCAGCGGCTTCCTGTACGCACTGGAAACAGCCTCCAACTTTATTCGGGCCGGACGTTACAAAAAGATCATCATCGTCGGAGCCGACAAGATGTCGTCCATCACCAACTACACCGACCGGGCTACCTGCCCGCTCTTCGGAGATGGCGCGGCGGCCTGTATGCTCGAAGCAACTGAGGAAGAGCTGGGCGTGATAGACTCGTTGCTGCGAACCGACGGGAAAGGATTGCCCTTCCTGCACGAGAAGGCGGGCGGATCGGTTTGTCCCCCCTCCTACTTCACGGTCGACAATCACATGCACTGCGTCTATCAAGAAGGACGGACGGTGTTTAAATACGCCGTCTCCAACATGTCGGACGCCTGCAATGCCATTGCCCAGCGCAATCACCTGAGCAAAGAGACGATCGACTGGGTGATACCTCACCAAGCCAACATGCGCATCATCGATGCCGTAGCCCATCGGCTGGAACTTCCGCACGAGAAGATTATGATCAACATCGAACGCTACGGGAACACCAGCGCCGCTACACTGCCGCTCTGCCTTTGGGACTTTGAACAGAAGCTCAAGAAGGGCGACAACATAATCCTCACCGCCTTCGGAGCCGGCTTCACATGGGGTGCCATCTACCTCAAGTGGGGATACGACGCAGACGTATGCACAAAGCAGGATTCGTAAACATCGTAGGCAATCCCAATGTGGGAAAGTCTACGCTGATGAATGCCCTGGTGGGTGAGCGCATCTCCATCGCCACCTTCAAGGCACAAACCACCCGGCACCGCATCATGGGCATCTACAATACCGATGAAATGCAGATTGTCTTCTCCGACACGCCGGGCGTGCTCAAACCGCAATACAAGCTGCAGGAGTCGATGCTCAACTTCTCCACCTCTGCACTGGTCGATGCCGATGTGTTGCTCTACGTAACCGATGTGGTGGAGACACCCGACAAGCACAGCGACTTCATGGCCAAAGTAGCCGCCCTACGCATTCCCGTGCTGTTGCTCATCAACAAGATAGATCTCTCCGACCAGGAGAAACTCACCGGGCAAGTCACCCGCTGGGAAGAGCTGTTGCCCGGGGCGGAAATCATCCCCGTCTCGGCCACCAACAAGTTCAACATCGACTATGTGATGAAACGGCTCGGGGAGCTACTCCCCGCCTCGCCCCCCTACTTCGGCAAAGACCAATGGACGGACAAACCCGCCCGCTTCTTTGTGGCCGAAATTATTCGTGAAAAGATTCTGCTCTACTACGACAAGGAGATTCCCTATGCCGTGGAGGTGGTGGTCGAACAGTTCAAGGAAGAGGCACGGAAGATTCACATCAACGCCGTGATATACGTAGAGCGCGAATCGCAAAAGGGCATCCTCATCGGGCATCAAGGCAAGGCTTTGAAGAAGGTGGCCACCCAGGCGCGTCACAGCCTCGAGACATTCTTGGGCAAGCGCATCTTCCTGGAGACCTACGTGAAGGTAGACAAAGCCTGGCGAAGCTCGGACAAAGAGTTGCGCAGCTTCGGCTATCAACCAGACTAAAAACAAGGAAACGCACATGGGAAACTTAGTAGCTATCGTAGGACGCCCCAACGTGGGGAAGTCCACCCTCTTCAACCGCCTGACCCATACCCGTCAGGCCATCGTCAATGAAGAAGCCGGTACCACCCGCGACCGCCAATACGGCAAGAGCGAATGGTGCGGACGCGAGTTCTCCGTAGTAGACACCGGCGGCTGGGTGGTCAACTCCGAGGACATCTTCGAGGAAGAGATCCGCAAGCAAGTGTTGCTGGCCGTAGAAGAGGCCGACACCATTCTGTTTCTGGTCGACGTAATGACCGGCGTAACCGACTTAGACATGGAGGTAGCCTCCATCCTGCGTCGCTCGCAAAAGCCCGTATTGCTCATCGCCAACAAGACCGACAACGGCGAACTGCAATACAACGCTCCCGAGTTCTACAGCCTGGGGCTGGGCGAACCCTATTGCATCTCTGCCATGAGCGGCAGCGGCACCGGCGACATGATGGACCTGATTGTGGGCACCTTCAAGAAAGAGACTGAGGAGACCATCGACGAAGCCGTCCCCCGCTTTGCCGTGGTGGGTCGTCCCAATGCCGGCAAGTCGTCGCTCATCAATGCCTTCATCGGCGAAGAGCGTAACATCGTCACCGAGATAGCCGGTACCACCCGCGACTCCATCTACACCCGCTACAACAAGTTTGGATTCGACTTCTACTTGGTCGACACCGCCGGCATCCGCAAGAAGAATAAGGTCAACGAAGACCTGGAATACTACTCGGTGGTACGCTCCATCCGTGCCATCGAAAACGCCGACGTCTGCATCCTGATGCTCGACGCCACCCGCGGGGTAGAAGCACAAGACTTGAACATCTTCTCGCTGATTCAGCGCAACTCCAAGGGGCTGGTGGTGGTGGTCAACAAGTGGGACTTGGTCGAAGAGAAGAGCAACATCGTCATCAAGACCTTCGAGCGTGCCATCCGCGAACGCTTCGCCCCCTTCGTCGACTTCCCCATTATCTTTGCCTCGGCACTGACCAAGCAACGCATCCACAAGGTGCTGGAGACAGCCGGGGAGGTGTACGGGCACCGCACCCTGCGCATCCCTACCGCCCGCCTGAACGAGGAGATGCTCCCGCTCATCGAAGCCTATCCGCCCCCCGCCAACAAAGGAAAATACATCAAGATTAAGTACGTCACCCAGCTGCCCGGTACCCAAGTGCCCTCGTTTGTCTACTTTGCCAACCTGCCGCAGTATGTCAAAGAGCCGTATCGCCGTTTCCTTGAGAACAAGATGCGGGAGAAATGGGTATTGACGGGCACCCCCATCCATATCTTTATCCGACAGAAATAGATCGCCGAAGCCACGGGCATCCCTTCGGAGGATAGTTGTGCATCTCTGCGGGGAACAGTTGTGCATCTCTGCGGAGGATAGTTGTGCAACTCTATGGAGGATAGTTGTGCAACTCTACGGAGTACAGTTGTGCATCTCTACGGAACATACTCGTACATCTCTGCGGAGTATACTTGCGCATCCCTGCGGCGGATACTTGTGCAGACATCCGGAAGCCCCGTGTACATCCCTGCGGTGGCTCCATGTACAGGCGCATCACCTCTCATGCTCAGGCAACATCTGTGACTCGTACTGACGCCGACTGGCGTTCAAATAGCTGCTATAGCTGCCAAAGCCGGCGGCCAGCACCAAGTCCATCGTGCCATAGCCTTGGCGGGGAGGATGTTGCCGCAGACGTTCCACCTCACGCAGGCGGTAGCAATTAATCAAGGTCTTGAAGTTCATGTTATACTCCTGGTTGATGAAACTCGAGAGATAGGTGCGGTTGGTGCCCAACTCGCGCAGCATGTCGGCAATGCACAGCTCGGGATTCAAGTAGGGCTTCTTCGTCTCCATGTAGTGTTCGAAGCGTCGGCGACTGATGGGACGCAGCCGCTCGGGTGCAGTCGCCTCGAGGCTCTCCCGCTCGGAGGGCGTCAGCGGCGGCACCAACACATAGTTGCCTTTGATGGCATTGTAGAGCAGTATCGCCTCGAAGGGCGGCAACAAGAATAGTAAGATGAACATCGTTTCGGAGAGGTTCCAGAAGTAGGCCATTCGCGCCAGTGGAGCCAAAGAGGAGATTCCCAGCAACCAGAAGAAATAGCGAAGCCACACCAACGAGGTGCGCTTTTCGTCGGCCGAGTAATTATCGGCCACCTGTTTGTAGCGCCGTATCCGGCGCAACGAACCCAGCCAATAAGCCACGTTGTAGATCGAGAAGAGGAAGGGAAGCATCATGTAGAGGATTTCATCGACGCTCATGGGGGTGTGCAACAGATTCTCGGCGCTCATGATGCTGCACCGTCGCCCGTAGGGGATCTGCCCGGAGAAGAGATAGAGGGCGCAGGCAATGGCCGGCGGCATCAGGTAGCCAAACGCGGCGAAGGGTTTGTGACTGCCGTCGTCGGTAATCAGGTAGAGGAAGTGGTAGAGCAACACTACGCACTCCATCACCAGCAACAGGTAGGGCACATACAGGTAGACGGCCAGCGGCGGATTCAACACCCGTACCACCGGTTCCACATACCCCAGCGTGGCCGCGGCAAAGCCCAGCGTCAGCAAGAGGATGTGCCGGCGCTGCCGGTGCTGTGCCCGCAGGGCGACATAGTGGAAGGCTCCGATAATGGAACATACCAGGAAGGTGACCAAACAGACGGTGATGGTCAGCGCGGCCGTTAGCTGGTTATTCATCTGCGTCTTCTCCTTTCCGGGTTGCCCCGACGATGGCCTCTTCAGCGCTTTGCAGCACGGCACGCCGGTAGTGCTTCATGTCGGTGAAGCCGGCTTGTTGCACCAATCCCTCCAGGGGCTTGTCGGCGTATCGGGACGATTGTTGCAACTGCTCCAGTTCCCGCAGGCGCCACCGGTTCAGGTAGGTGCTGAAGTTGATGCCGTAGGCTTGGTTGATAAACTGCGACAGCCGCGTGCGGCTCACATCCAAGGCGGTCACCAGGTCGGTCATGCGATAGTTGCGATTCAGGTAAGGCTTCTGATGGCGGAAGTAACGGTCGAGCCGGCGAATGGTAATCTTTCCGCGGTATTGATGCCGCGCCCCTTCGGGCTGACTCAGGGCATACACCTCGAAACGCCTGATTACCATTCGGTACGACAGGTGAATATGAAACAGCATCAGCGACAAGGTGAAGAAAAGCGTCCATCCCGACACCCCGAACGAGCTGCGGGGAATGGCGATGCAGATGAGTGACGAAACCATCAACGCCAACGAGAGCAAGACCATCACCACCATCCAGCGTGCCGGACTATACAGCGGCTCTTCTTCGTTGTAGAGCTTCTTGAAGTAGGCGTAGATGCGACGCATCGTCACCAGCGTGTAGTAGCATACGTAGAGCATCTCTATGGCGCGGCGGGAGGTGATCAAGAAGGTGGTGAATCCTTCGTCTACCGTAGGCAGGGGATTGCTTTCGAGCAGATGGCGGAAGTGATCGTTCAGCGGAACGGTCAGCTTGAGCAGCATAACCAGGACGGCCACCAACAGCGGCAAGAGGTAGTGGATGCGGCCAAACCGTTCGTCGGCGTCGGTGCGCGTCATCCAGAAGACCACGCGGTAATACTCCACATTGTAGAGCATGAAGGCCACCAAGAAGAGCGGGTTGAGCCGGAGTACCACGTTGGGATAGACGGTGAGCAGAAAGAATCCGATGCCCGAGAGCAAGTTCCAACCGAAGTAGCGTACGGCGGCTCCCTTGAGGTGCCACTCGTAGCGGGTAACGCTGTCGCGCAGCGACATCCAGACCCCCGTTCCGCAGAGCAGGGCGGAAACCAGAGGTACCAAGATGAATGCTTGGGTGAGGTATGTCTCTAAATCAACCATATAACAGCAGGATGGTAACGTGTATAGAGGGCGGTTAGCGCAGCACGTAGCGCAACACGCCTTTGCGGTATTTCCGCCGGCTGGCGGCCAGGTAGTTGCGATAGCTGCCAAAGCCGGCGGCCATAATCAGCTGCATGTTGCTGTGATTCTTCCCGTTGCTTCCCAGGCGCAGCCGCTCCAGCTCCCGCAGGCGGAACTCGTTGATGAGGGTCTTGAAGTTGACGCCATATTCGCGGTTGATGAAGCTCGAGAGGTAGGTGCGGTTGGTGCAGAGATCGGCCAACAAGTCGGTGATGCAGAGGTCGGAGTTGAGGTAGGGCTTCTTGGTGGCCATGTAGTGCTCGAAACGCTTTCGGTCTACCAATCGGCTGGTGCGGTCGTTCAGCTCTTCGGCGGGTTGCACCAGAATGTAGTTGCCCTTGATGGCGTTGTAGATCAGATAGGTCAGGGCAAAGGGAAACCACACCATGGTGCATTGCACCCAAAGAGGAATACCCAGGTTCACCGCCATCACCGTGATGAGCGGCTTGGGAAAGCAGCCGGTCACCACGGCGATGAAGTAGTAAATCCAATACATCGAGGTGCGTTCCTCATCGGCCGAGTAGTTATCCACGGCAATGCGGTAGAACCACACCCTGCGGTAAGCCATCACACCATAGATAATAATGTAGATGCTGTAACTCACGGGCATCAGTTGATACACCGTCTCCCAGAGCGGCTGATCGGCATCGATGCGATTGAAAGAGGTGATAATCCGGTAGCGTTCGGCAAAGGGAATGAACGCATCCCACCACACAAACAGCAGTGCCAACCCCGAGGGAATCAAGTAGTGAAGCATCGGGAAATGTAACCGTTCGCCCGTGCCGGTGACCAAGTAAACAAAATGATAGAGCAGCACCACACAGACCAATCCCAACCAGATAAAGAGGGGATAGCAATGCACCGCCCAGTCGATGTTCATCATAATCAGCAGCACCTCCACCCAGTAGAGTGCCGCCACGTAGCAAGCCAGCGCCAAACAGAGAATGTGTGCCCGCGGCGCATGCTTGGTGATTTCATGGTAGCGGTGCAAACAGATGGAGCCGGCCATCAGAAAGGTGACTATAAAAGCGGAGTAGAGCAACGCCCCGGCAAATTCACTATCCATCAACTCCTCCTTCCTCTTTACTATCGGCAGTGGCTTCGGATACGGACAGTGCGGCTTCGCTTTCGGCCGTCTGCTGATTCAATGCCCGCCGGTAGTGTTTCACATCACTAAATCCGGCCTGTTTGACCAATTGATCGATGCGCTTGCCGGCGTTGTAGGCCAACCCTTTGAGGAAAGTGACCTCCTCCAGACGCCAGCGGTTGACAAACCGGTTGAAGTTCATCCCGTAGGTTTTGTTGATGAAGCTCGAGACGATGGTTCGGTTCACATCCATCACCTCCACCAGGTCGGTTATCTTAAAGCTGCTGTCTAAGTAGGGCTTCTTGTGACGGAAATAGTTTTCGAGACGCCGCCGGCTGAGTTCGCCACGGTATTGACGGCGCACGGGCTGCTGCGCGTTCAGCAAATAGGGACGTTGCTTGCGCATCAACACGTGATAGACCAGTTCGCTGTGCAGTGCCAAGATAGAGAAGACCGCCAGCAGCGTCCACAGCGACGTGCCGAAGTCTTTCCGCGGCAGGCTGATGAAGATGGCCGACGAAGCCAAGGTGCAAATCGCAAAGATGAACATTCGCGTAATCCAGTAGTCGGCATTCACAATCAAACTATCCGACGACTTTGCCTTGCGATGATATTTGTGCAGCCGAAAACCCATGGCCAACGTGTAGCCCAGAATGAAAAAAAGCTCTAACAGACGGTGCAAAAGGAAGAAATGCTTGTAGAAAAGATACGGAGCAGGTATCTCCGCTTCGTGATTCGTGATGAATTTCACCCCGATGTCGGTTGGCATAGCCAGTTGCAACCCCCCAAGCACTGCCGTCATCAACAAAGGGGCAATCAAGTGCATGGGGGAAAAACGTTCGGCCTCGTCCAAACGTGTCAACATGCAAATGATACCGTAGAAAGCGATAATGTAACATACAAAAGCCAAGAAGCCGAGCGGGCTGAGCGGCACATACCATTCGGGCAGAAATTCGTAGAGGTAGATGAAAACCGCATTAACGGCATTGAGCAAAAAGAAAGCTATCACCGTGCGTTTCAGTGCTATTTCGCTTTTGCTCAAGCTATCGTTGAGGGCAAAAACCATCACCGTAGCTCCCAACACCGACGAAGTAAAGGGGGCCATGGCCATGGCGTTATCAAGGTATAAATCGGGGTCAATCATGCGTCGTGATGCTAACTTTAATCGCGCTGCAAAGATAACCGCTTTCCCTCCATGCTGTATCTTTTTGCAGCACAGGAAGTTTCTTTTTTACGCTTTTCACGCCAATTACGATTTGGTTTTACCTCTCTTTCCCGTGTGACGATTTATCCTGCCAACACCAACTTTGACCATTTCCCAAGAATGTTTTTTCCGATGAGATATGTACGAATCGAAAGACCACATTGTACAATCCGTCCTACTTTTGCACGTGTTAATTAGGCAACATTAAGACACGAACAAAGTAAGCATGACATCTTCATTGGGACTGTTCTCATTCAGTGGGTATGGAGAATTCTCGTCGCCTCGGAATAAGCTGGGGGTATCCGGGCGACGAGTCTTCTCTCACGGAATAGTCGACAACTCAGACCAAACACATATCACAATAGATCCATAATAGAATAGAGGAGCTTTTAGAGAGGGATAAAAAAGGGCGACCGGGAGGCCGCCCTTTTCTGTGTGTGTGGTGCAACAAGAATAGAGATGAACGCAAGGCGCTTATCTTAAGGTAAGAAATGAAAAGAAAAGCATTTTTTTATTTGGAACTTTAAAAAAAGCTTTTGACCTTTGTTGCATTGATTAAGCAAATCTAACTATCATGAAGAAAAACTCTCTATTCATACTCCTCATAGGTAACCTCTTCACGCTGTCGGCGCAACCGCTCTCCGACAGCATCGTTGCCAGCTTTAATCTCTTGGAACAAATTCCACAGGAAAAACTCTATCTGCATTTAGACAAGCCCTACTACAGTGCCGGTGAAAAGCTCTGGTTTAAAGGCTATCTGTTGAACGCCACCACCCATCAGGAGGACCTTCCGGACAACTACATCCTCACCGAATTAATTAATCAATCCGATTCGGTTATCCTGCGTAAGAAGATCCGGAAAGACACGCTGGGCGTGTTCAGTAATGCCTTTGAATTGCCTCCTACGCTGCCCGCCGGCAACTACTATCTGCGTGCCTACACCGATTATATGCGCAACATCGGTAACGATTTCTTTTATTCGCGCAATCTGAAAATCGGAAACCCCATTGCCAACAATATCCAAACGACTATTCAATATGTCGAGAAGGAGGCGCTGCAGTATACGGCCGAGATTATATTTACGGATGATAAACAGAAGCCACTTTCGGGCATTGAGATGCGGTATCGATACAGTTTGAACGAAGGCGAACCCAAACGCGGACGGGTGAAGACCGACAAGGAGGGGAAAGTAATGATTCCGCTGGCCAATATCACCGTTTCCGCCAAGCGCCGCTTGGATGTGGAGTTCGACGATTTGATATATGTTTTCAAGCAAACCTTTTATCCGCCGACCGTTAGCAAGCAGTTTGACGTTACCTTCTTCCCCGAAGGCGGCGCATTGCTTTCGGTTAAGCAGCAACGCATTGCCTTTAAGGCACAAGGCGCCGACGGTTATTCCAGGGCTGTTTCGGGAACGGTACTGAATGCAACTGGTGATACATTGCTCAGCTTCCGTTCGGAACACGATGGGATGGGGATGTTCACGTTGCCTTCTCCCAAAGTAGGAGAAACCTATTACGTAGATGTAACTTCTTCCGAAGGTATCACCAAACGCTTCAATCTCCCCAAAGTGGAAGCAAGTGGTGTCTCGCTTTCTCTTGCTTACAGCAAGAAAGCTATCTATTATGAGGTGCAGCAAACCAACGACACTCCGTGGCAACCGCTACTGCTGGTTGGTCACACCCGTGGCAAGCTCTCCGTGCTTCATCCCATTGAAAAAGAAAACGTAAGTGGTATTGTGCTAACCGAACAACTCCAAAGCGGCATCGCGCATTTCATGTTGGTGAATCAGCAAGGCAATGTGCTGAGTGAACGACTACTCTTCGTTCCCGACCAAGCACCGCATCAACTAAAGATCACCACCGACAAACCTCGTTACGGTGCAAGAGAAAAGGTTACGCTTCAACTCTCGGCCGAAACTATGGAAGGCTTGCCCGTGGAAGGCAACTTCTCCATCAGCGTAACCAACCGGGCAACCGTACAACCGGATAGTTTAGCCGACAACATCCTATCCAATCTGCTATTAACCTCCGACCTAAAAGGATACATTGAAAACCCCGGATATTACTTCTTAAACCAAAACGGCAAGACCCTGCGACACCTTGACTTGGTGATGATGACGCACGGTTGGAGAAGACATCACATTACGAACGTTGCGAAGATAACTTTACCCCCGATGAAGTATTATATGGAGGAAGGACAGATTATCAGCGGGCGGGTAGACGGTCTGTGGGGCGGCGATGTAAAGGACGGCATGGTGACGTTGCTCAATCCCCGGAACAAAGCTATTCTCACCGCCACCACCGACGACAAAGGGCACTTTCTCTTCAGTACTTTCTTCCGCGACGGCAGCCCGTTTATGGTGCAGGCGCACACACAGAAAGGCTCGGCAAAAGTGGGCATTGAAATGGACAGTCTCAGCTTTCCGCAGCCGCAACATAAGGGCATTTTCAGCAAAGAAAGTATAGTGGCCAAAGCCCCGAACTATTTGGCTGCCGCCCGCGAGCAATACTACATTACCGGTGGTGAACGGGTCTATAACCTCAAAGAGGTGTTGGTCACCGCCCGACGCAATCAAATGGCCAATCGTGGGATCCATGGAGGCAGCGACCTCAGTACCCCTACCGTCACGGCAAAGGAGATTGAACGATCAGGAGCAGAAACGGCCCTTCAAGCAACCGTCATGCAATTGCCCGGACTAACCATTCTATCGGATGAATATGGAATGGGGACGCTCCTCTATAGCACGAAATATAGAGGTACCGTGAGTCTGGTGCTTGAAGATCGTACCTATACCGGAATAGATGCGACCTATGTTTTGGAGAATTTGTCGGCAAAAGAAGTGGAGTCTATCAAACTATTAGCCGGAATGGATGCGCTCATGGCCAACTTAGGCGGAGGATTTTCACTTTTCGGAGGAAATAAGTCCGTTGCGCTGGCTGTCACCCTAAAACCAAATAGGCATCTACGGGAGAAATCCAAAAACTTCATGCTTTATACACCGCCGATGGGTTATAGCGATGCGGTTGAGTTCTATTCGCCTAAATACGACACTCCCAAAGCCAAGAACAGTTCCAAACCGGATAAACGGAACACCATTTATTGGAATCCGGCCGTTCGATTAGATGCGGAAGGAAAAGCTACGCTCACCTACTACACCCCTGATGGCGAACAGCCGCAAACGGTGGTATTGGAGGGCGTAGACAAAACAGGAAAGGCGTGCCGAATCATTCAGGAAATCAATAGATAGATACCCTTATTATTAATCATTTAAAATTAGAAACGTATGAAGAAGTTGTTATGGATCATACCGGCATTAATGATGGCCTGTTCCGGTGGAAAAAAACTTTCCAACCGGGAACTTTTCGAGAAGGAGTTTGACCTAAATGTACAACGATGCGTTGAGGCCATATTCTCAAGTTCTAAAGACAAAGAAATAGACTCTTTGTATGCAGCTACACTTTGTTCGTGTTTTATGAATAAGGCGTATGAGATAGATTCCACCTTCGTTCGCTTAGAAGGCGAAGCATCGGAAAACTTTATGAAGGAGCATTATCTCGAAATCAGTGCTGATTGCATCAATCTATTGAAGAGTAGCCCAAAAATGCAATAACCCTTGTCCCGGGCAGGTTCTCTCTTGCCGGCACATGCTGAGAACATTACTTAAGCAAATCTAACTATCATGAAGAAAAACTCTCTATTCACACTCTTCATAGGCAACCTCTTTACCCTTTCGGCGCAAAGCTTGCCCGACAGTATCGTTGCCAGCTTCCATCTCTTGGAACAAATTCCCCAGGAGAAACTCTATCTGCATTTAGACAAGCCCTACTACAGTGCCGGTGAAAAGCTCTGGTTTAAAGGCTATCTGGTGAACGCTACCACGCATCAGGAAGATATTCCGGATAACTATATTCTTGCTGAATTAATTAATCAGTCAGATTCCGTTATCCTGCGTAAGAAGATTCGCAAAGATACGCTGGGTGTGTTTAGTAATGCCTTTGAATTGCCTCCTACCCTGCCTGCCGGAAACTACTATTTGCGAGCGTATACCGATTATATGCGCAACGTAGGTAACGATTTCTTTTATTCGCGCAATCTGAAAATCGGAAATCCCATTGCCAACAATATCCAAACCTCCATTCAATACGTTGAGAAGGAGGCGCTGCAGTATACGGCCGAGATCGTTTTCACGGATGATAAGCAGAAACCACTTTCGGGCATTGAGATGCGGTATCGATACAGTTTGAACGAAGGCGAACCCAAACGCGGGCGGGTGAAGACCGACAAGGAGGGGAAAGTTAGTATTCCGCTGGCCAATATCACCGTTTCCGCCAAGCGCCGCTTGGATGTGGAGTTCGACGATTTGATATACGTCTTCAAGCAAACCTTTTATCCACCGACCGTTAGCAAACAGTTTGAGCTAACTTTCTTTCCCGAAGGTGGCGCACTATTGGCCGTTAAACAGCAACGCATTGCATTTAAAGCACAAGGTGCCGACGGTTATTCGAGAGCCGTTTCGGGAACGGTACTGAATGCAGCAGGCGACACCATCCTCAACTTCCGTTCGGAACACGATGGGATGGGGATGTTCACGTTGCCTTCTCCCAAAGTAGGAGAAACCTATTATGTGGATGCTACCTCAGAAGAAGGTATCACCAAGCGGTTCAATCTCCCCAAAGTGGAAGCAAGCGGTGTATCCCTTTCGCTTGCCTATAGTAAGAAGGCAATTTATTATGAAGTTCAGCAAACGGGAAACACCCCGTGGCAACCGCTGCTGCTGGTTGGTCATACCCGCGGCAAACTCTCGGTTTTGCATCCCATTGAAAAAGAAAACGTAAGTGGGATTGTGCTAACCGAACAGCTCCAAAGCGGCATTGCGCATTTTATGTTGGTGGATGGGCAAGGTCGTGTGCTGAGCGAACGACTACTCTTCGTTCCCGACCAAGCCTCGCATCAATTAAAGATCACCACCGACAAACCTCGTTACGGCTCCCGCGAGAAGGTTACGCTTCAACTCTCGGCCAAAGACATTCATAATCTGCCCGTGGAAGGCAACTTCTCCATAAGCATCACCAACAGGGCAACCGTACAGCCCGATAGTTTAGCGGATAATATACTTTCGAACTTGCTATTAACTTCCGACCTAAAAGGATACATTGAAAACCCAGGCTATTACTTCTTAAACCAAGAGAGCAAGACCTTGCGCCACCTCGATTTGGTCATGATGACCCACGGTTGGCGCCGCCATCGCATTACCAACGTAGCGAAGATTACTCCGCCTTCTATTAAATATTATATGGAAGAGGGACAAATTATCAGCGGTCGCGTAGACGGCCTTTGGGGCGGCGATGTAAAATCGGGCATCGTAACCTTGCTCAATCCAAGGAACAAAGCGATGCTAACCGCTACCACAGACGACAAAGGGCGCTTCTTGTTTAGCACCTTCTTTCGAAAAGGCAGCCCGTTCATTGTGCAGGCGCATAGCCAAAAAGGGTCGGCGAAAGTAGGCATTGAGATGGATAGCCTCACCTTTCCGGCAGTGCAGCATAAGGGCGTTTTCAGTAAGGAGAATATAGTGGCCAAAGCCTCGGACTACTTAGCTGCCGCCCGCGAGCAATACTATATAGAAAGTGGCGAACGGATTTACAATCTCAAGGAGGTGCTGGTGACCGCCCAACGCAATATTGAGAATGCCAATCGAAGCATCTATGCCGGCAACCGACATACGCCAACCATCGACAGCCAAACCATTGAAAGATTAGGCTCCCCAACGGCTTATACTGCACTTTTTTCCCGCATGGCCGGCGTAAGCATAAGATCCACTCGAACTATAGAAAGAGCTATCTTTATTCGTAATAATCTTCAGCCAGCAATATTAATGATTAATGATCTTAGATACGATGCAAAAGATGCTGCAATGTTATTGGAAAATATAAACGCCGAGAATGTAGATTACATTAAAATACTTGTAGGAGGTGATGTCATGGTACTTAATTCAGAAGATCGTTTAGGTGGCGCCGTTGTAGTAAAACTAAAAGATTTTAAGCCTTTGCATGAAACGCCCAAGAACTTTATGCTTTATATTCCGCCCATGGGCTACAGCGACAACATTGAATTCTATTCGCCCAAATACGATACGCCCGAAGCCAAGAACAGTTCCAAACCGGATAAACGGAACACTATTTATTGGAATCCGGCCGTTCGATTGGATGCGGAAGGGAAAGCGACGCTGAGTTATTACACTCCCGACGGTAAACAACCGGAGTTCATTGTGATAGAAGGAGTGGACAAAGCGGGGAAAGCGTGCAGAATCACTCGGGAAATCAACAGATAGCTCTTCCTTTATGATTCCTTCCGAGGTTTCGAAAGTGTTAGCATCTTCTCCACCACTTCCTTGGATGCTTTAAAGATGGTGCCGTGCTTATGTCCGTTGGGGATGCTAATATCGGCATTGGCATTGTAGAAATGGATGAAATCGGTCGTTTTCACCGCTTCATAGGTCTTCTTTTTATAGGCATCGAAATAGATGTAGTATTGCCTGCCGAGGTGCGCTACGGTGGGACCTTCGGTAAACGACTCGGTGAATGGAAGGGACGCAGCGGAGTAGGGACCGTAGGGTGAAGTGGCAAAGGCCACTTTGAGGTTGCGATTGGGTCGGGAGTTGTCTTTCAAAACCATGACGTAGTCGGCATCGGCTCGTTTAACGATGGTGGCGTCAATGCAGCTGAATCCGGGATCGTAGAAGAGTTTGGTATCGGAAATGGTTTGGAAATCTTTGGTGGTGATGTAGTAGAGACGGTGGTTGTTTTTCTCCTCTTCGTCGCCGTTGGGGAAGCGGTTGGGAACGCATGATGCCCACACGACGATGAATTGCTTTTCAGTTTCGTCGTAGAAGAGTTCGGGTGCCCACACATTCACCGTGGTGGTGTCGTTCATCACATGAATGAGTTGCTGTTCCGACCAATGGATGAGGTCTTTAGACGAGGCATATCCGAAACCTAAGTCGCCCTTCCAGCTCGAAGTCCACACGAGGTGAAATACTCCGTCGGGAGTGCGTACCATCGATGGATCCCGCATTACTTGCTGTTTTCCTACGGCCGGTCGGAGCCAAATTCCGGGGATACTGTCCCAATGAAGTCCGTCTTCACTGTATAAGAACCGTAATCCCTCCGTTGCCGGTTCGTGGAACGAAGTAAAGAGATAATACTCTTTGGGGGCAGATCCGCACGCACTCAACGTGAGTGCAAGAAATATAGCCCATCCGATGATATATTTGTTCATTCGCTCTTTCTTTTTGCTGTGATGCAATTTTGATAAAAGACGCATCCTCGGAGGGGCTGTACTCAATGCTATTTCTAAAGTGCGGGCGTGGGATTGGTGTAGTGTCGGAAGCGGTGTCCGAAATGGGATTGTACCGTATAAAAACTTGTCAGCACAGGCGAAGAGACTCCCTCGACCAAGGCAATGGGGGCTGTTTCCACCACCGCTTCGTCCCAAAGTTGCGCGTCGATGAAGGCTTGCAAAAGGGTGCTTCCGCCCTCTACCAAAAGTGATTGGATGTTTTGCCGGTGGAGTTGCTGCAGCAATTGTTCAAGGGTGTCTCCGTCGAAACAGAGTGTCGGTGCCTCGTCGTTGAAGAGTTGCAGGGTGGAGGGTAGTACGTGATGCCGATCGATCACCACACGCAGCGGAGCGTGACCGTACCAATTGCGCACGGTGAGCGAAGGGTTGTCTAACAAGGCGGTGCGGGTGCCCACCAAGATGGCATCGTGCGAAGCCCTGAGGCGATGCACCAACATACTTGTCAACGGATTGGAAAGCAAGGTGGGCGTTCCGCCCGTGCGTTTGCGATCAATGAAACCATCGGCCGATTCCGCCCACTTCAACGTGATGTAGGGACGCTGACGAGTGTGGAAGGTGAGAAAGCGGCGGATGAGGTACCGACACTCGTGCTCCAACACACCCACTTCAACTTCACATCCGGCTTCCCGCAACTTGCGAATGCCCAAACCGTCCACTTTGGCAAAGGGATCGCGACAACCGATTACCATGCGGGGAATGCCTTCGGCTATCAACAGGTCGGCACAAGGAGGGGTTTTCCCGTAGTGTGCACACGGCTCGAGTGTGACGTAAATAGTGGCGTGCCTCAAGAGGGATCTTTTTTGAACCGACCGGACGGCGTTCACCTCGGCATGTGCTTGGCCGCAACGAATGTGGTAGCCTTCGCCCAGAATGTGGTCGTCGCACACAATCACGGCGCCCACCATCGGGTTGGGTGCGGTGTGAGCCTCGCCGTTACGCGCCAGTTGAAGGGCGCGTCGCATATATTTTTCATCTTCCATAGGGTGCTTCTTTCATTAGAATCCGTACTTTTGCCTCCCATAAAACAGCATTCATAGTATGCAGATTACCCCACATTCCATTCGTAGACAATTGCAACCGAACTATCCGCCGTCGGAGGCCGCCAACCTGGCACGTCTTATTTGTTGCGAGTTGCTGCATCAATCTGCCGTCGATTATTACCTCGACAAAGATATAACATTATCGCCTAACAAGGCGCACCTGTTGGAGGAGATTCTCACACGCTTGTGCAACGGCGAACCCATTCAATATATTACCGGTGAAGCCCGTTTCATGCAACACACTTTTCGGGTCACTCCCCATGTGCTGATTCCGCGTCCCGAAACCGAAGAGTTGGTGGAACGAATCCTTGCCGACCATGAGGCAACCGCATCGCCGCGCATCGTAGACATCGGAACGGGTAGCGGATGCATTGCCGCCTCTTTGGCTAAAGCATTGCCGGGGGCACAAGTGACCGGATGGGACATCTCCGCCGAGGCATTGGTGGTGGCAGCCTACAACTGCCGTGCACTGCAAGTAGAGGTTGTGTTGGAACAGCACGATCTGTTTGGTTATCAACCCGCGCAGTGGGAACAATTCGACCTCATCGTCAGCAATCCTCCCTACATCACCGAATCGGAAAAGAGCGAGATGGAGCCGCACGTGTTGGAGTGGGAACCTTCCTTGGCACTGTTTGTTCCCGATAGCGATCCGTTGCGTTACTATCGCCGCATTGCACAGCTCGGACAGCAACTACTTCCAACCGGCGGAAAACTCTACTTCGAAATCAACCGTGCTTTTGGAGCGCAACTGACAGCTTTGTTGCAAACGCAGGGCTATCGAAGGGTAGTTTTGATGCAAGACATCGCACATGCTAATCGATTCATACGCGCCGAACGATGAAAAAAGCACTCACCGAACCCGAAGCGCTGCAAAAGGCAGCAGCCTATTGCTCCGTAGCCGAGCGTTGCCGCTATGAGGTGGCGGTCAAACTCAAAGCATGGGAGATGTCGGAAGCGGCCTCACTCCGCATCTTGAACCGTCTCGAACAAGAACGTTACCTCGACGAAGCCCGCTATTGCCGTGCTTTTGTGCGCGACAAATGGCGCTTTGCCAAATGGGGAAAGGTGAAGATTGCGCAAGCGTTGGCGCACAAACAACTCCCGCCCGATGCAGTTGCTGATGCCATCGCCGAAATAGACGACCGGGAGTATACATCACTGTTGAAAAATCTGCTATCGGCCAAAGCGAAAAGCATCCGTTCCGAGAACGACTACGAACGAAAGGGGAAGTTGATTCGCTTTGCTTTGAGCCGCGGCTTTGAAATGAAAGATATTTTGCGCGTCCTTGCTATTTTCATTCCCTTTCCCTACTTTTGTGGCCTAATTATCTAAATACTAATCAGATTATGAAAACGTTGGAAAGATTGTTCGCAGAGAAGTTGTTAAAAATAAAGGCGATAAAGTTACAACCGGCCAATCCGTTTACGTGGGCATCGGGTTGGAAGTCTCCTTTCTATTGCGATAACCGCAAAACACTCTCCTATCCTTCGCTGCGCAATTTTGTGAAACTGGAAATCACCCGTTTGATATTGGAACGTTTCGGACAAGTCGACGCCATTGCCGGCGTAGCCACCGGAGCGATTCCACAAGGTGCATTGGTGGCCGATGCACTGAATCTTCCCTTTGTATATGTTCGCTCCACCCCGAAAGACCATGGATTGGAAAACCTCATCGAAGGAGAATTGCGTCCGGGTATGAAAGTAGTGGTGGTGGAAGATCTTATTTCTACCGGCGGGAGCAGTTTAAAGGCGGTAGAAGCCATTCGCCGCGACGGATGCGAAGTGATCGGTATGGTAGCAGCGTATACCTACGGTTTCCCGCAGGCCGAGAAAGCGTTTAAAGAGGCCAAAGTCCCCTTGGTGACACTTACCAATTACGAAGCCGTGATGGAAGTGGCCTTGCGCACCGGTTATATCGAAGAAGAAGATGTTCCCACGTTGCTGGAATGGCGTAGCGATCCGGCGCATTGGGATGCCGCCAAATAACAATCCTATGACAAAATACGAAAGTAGCATCAAGCTGATACCCGCTTCGCAACAGCAGGTATATGCAACCTTGTCCGATTTGAACAATCTGGAACGCCTGAAACAGGCACTGCCCCAAGAAAAGGTAAAAAACCTGCGCTTTGATGCGGATAGCCTCACCATTGAGGCGGCGCCAATGGGAGAGGTCACGATGAATATCGTGGAAAAGGAGCCGTGCAAGTGTATTAAGTTTGCCGCCACCTCGTCGCCGTTGCCGTTTAACCTGTGGATACAAATAATACCCGAAAATGATGCGGCCTGCAAGCTTCGTCTGACCGTCGGATTGGACATCAATCCGTTCCTTAAGGCAATGGTGCAAAAGCCCTTGAGCGAAGGCATTGAAAAGATGGCAGAACTGCTGGCACTGATTCCTTATCACCAAATAGCACTTCCTGATGAATAAACTCTGGGAAAAAAACACGCAGGTGGAAAGCGTCATTGACCGCTTTACGGTGGGACGCGACCGCGAAATGGATCTCTATCTTGCCACATACGATATACTTGGTTCCATGGCACACAGTACCATGCTGGAGTCCATCGGCCTGCTCACAGCCCACGAACTTGAATTGTTACTGGATGAATTAAAACGAATCTATGCCACCGCCGAGCGGGGCGAATTCGTAATAGAAGAGGGTGTGGAGGATGTACACTCGCAAGTGGAGCTGATGCTGACCCGCCGCCTGGGCGATGTGGGCAAGAAAATACATAGCGGTCGTTCGCGCAACGACCAAGTATTGCTCGATTTAAAGCTCTTTACCCGCGCCCGTCTTCGTGACCTCGTAGAAGCAACCGAAGGGCTTTTCACCGCCCTGATTTCGCAAAGCAATCAATATAAAGAGGTACTGATGCCCGGCTATACGCACCTGCAAATAGCCATGCCCTCTTCGTTCGGCCTTTGGTTTGGCGCGTATGCCGAAAGCCTGACCGACGACATGCTGTTTTTGCAAGCGGCCTACAGAATGTGTAACCGCAACCCGTTGGGTTCGGCGGCCGGTTATGGTTCCTCGTTCCCGCTCGATCGAACCATGACCACCCGTTTGTTGGGTTTCGACTCGTTAAATTATAATGTGGTGTATGCACAAATGGGACGCGGCAAGAGTGAGCGAAACACCGCCTTTGCACTGGCCTCGCTGGCCGGTACGCTTTCGAAGTTCGCTTTCGACGCTTGTTTATTCAACAGTCAGAACTTCGGTTTCGTGACGCTACCCGACGAATGCACCACCGGATCGAGCATTATGCCCCACAAAAAAAATCCCGATGTCTTTGAATTGATTCGTGGTAAGTGCAACAAATTGCAAGGATTGCCCCAACAAATCATGCTCATCGCGGGCAACCTGCCTTCGGGCTATTTCCGCGATTTGCAAATCATCAAAGAACTCTTTCTGCCCGCCTTTGACGAGTTGGAAGATTGCCTGAAGATGACCACCTACATCGTCAGCAAGATGCGCGTCAACGAACACATCTTGGAAGACGACCGCTACAATCTCATCTTCAGCGTGGAAGAGGTCAACCGGTTGGCAAGTGAAGGCATGCCCTTCCGCGATGCCTATAAAAAAGTGGGACTTGACATTGAAGCCGGGCAATTTACCCCTCGCAAAGAGGTGCATCACACGCACGAAGGGAGCATCGGCAATCTCTGCAACGACCGGATCGTTTCTTTGATGCAACAATTGGTAAGCGACTTCCATTTCGAGCGGGTGGAGCGCGCCCAACAGGCGTTGCTCGGACGCTAACACCTCTCCGTTATGCCCAGGAAGCGATTCTCTTCACTCCTTATTTGTCTCATGGCGCTATCGGGTTGTGGCGACGACTATCAGTCGAGCATTCCTTCGGTGCCGTTCTATTTTTCGTGCAGTCTTTCGCAAGCCCCCTACTATCAAATTACCGTGCCCGGGCAATTCCTGAAGGTTACGCAGAACGTCAACGGAGTGGCAGTGGGCTATGCGGGTCTTATCATCGGACAATCGGTCTACTCCAGCGGGAACCAATATATTGCGTTCGATGCCGCCTGTCCGGTAGAGGCCAGCCGGAGTGTCTCCCTGCAATTGGTCTCGGGCGATGCCTTCGGCCAGGCCGAATGTCCGAAATGCAAGGCTACGTTCGCCTTGAGTGCGAACGGCAGTCGGAACGACGGGAAAGGCACCCAAGTGTTGCGTTCCTATCCGGTAGCCGTAGTGGGTAACACCCTGCAGGTGCGCAATTAATGGCGTAAAAACTTGTCTGTGGTGCAGAAACTCTTTATCTTTGTGCCGTCTTTTTAACCGCCCGCCTGCGGAAATTATATTCACATTACAGAAAAAAATGCTCGAATGGTGGAATGGTCGACACGAAGGACTTAAAATCCTTTGGCCATTGCGGCTGTGCGGGTTCAAGTCCCGCTTCGAGTACTGTAAACGCCTGCTAAGTTCGCTACTTGGCGGGCGTTTTAGTTGCGGGGAGGGGTACCATAGGTGTAACCTCCCATCAATCTTCCTCCTGCACAAACCCAATCCGTCGTCGCGGCTTCTCCTCCAATCTCTTCTGCATTTGAAGTTCGGCCAATGTTTGACCTATAAGTTCCAGTTGCATACGGGTGTCTTCGTTGATGTCGTTTTGGTCGGCAAACATTTCTTCCATGTATTGCTTTAACTCTGTGTATTTGTCAACAGGCGGCAGGGTTATTATTTGTCGGACGGCGACAAAAGCTCTCATGATGCCCATGTTTACTTGTATGGCTATTTTAGAGTTCAACACACTGCTAAGCATGGCCACTCCCAATTCGGTAAAGGC
>JAISHB010000068.1 GCA_031262785.1 Prevotellaceae bacterium | reverse complement strand
AATCAATTGAAATGAAAAAGACTCATCCGTCGGTATACCTTCTCTTGTGCCTCAGCATCTTCATGTTGTGCGTACCGGTGATGCCCCACCATCATCACAACGACGGATTGGTCTGTATGAAAAGCGACATCCCCCCCACCTGCTGCGCCAATCACCCGCAAACCGCCTGCCACACCCCGGAAGGCGAAAGCACCGATCACTGCTGCTGCAATACCGGATGCATCACCACGCACTTCTACCAGGAGGTGCTTCGTGCCGACAACGGATGGTTGCATCCCCACACGCCCCTGCTTCAACTCTTCTTTCCCCAGCCGTTGCTCGAGACCCTGACGCACTCTTTGGCTGATACACAAAAGCCTTTATATAACTATCGAGAATCACTTCACAGTACTTTCCAGGCGCGTGCTACGGCACTTCGTGCGCCTCCCCTGTGAGCGCGGCTAATGCGGCTGCCAGTTCACCCCGGAACCGGTAGCCTCTCTCTTTCTATTTTCCAACCCATTTAAGATTCATTTCATGAAGCAGACTATTTTCATGGGAATAGCCGCGCTATTCCTGTTGGGTGCCTGTGGTAATCACGCCACAAGCACTCCCGATGAGCATACACACGGGCACGAGGCGCATGAGCATGCGCACGACCATGCGCACAACCACGCGCACGAGAACGAGGATGCCCGCAATCAGACGCACGATCACGATGAAGCCTCCGACGGCGACGAAATCCTCCTTCCGCCCGAGAAAGCACAAGCCGTAGGTGTGCAAACAGAGACCATTCAACCCGACACGTTCCGCTGCGTCATTCACACAAGCGGGCAGGTATTGACCGCTCAGGGTGACGAGTCCACCGTGGTAGCCACCGCCCCCGGTGTGGTGTCGTTTGCCGGACAACTCACCGAAGGAACAGCGGTGGGTCGCGGCGCAACGTTGCTGCTGCTCAGTTCGAAAAAGCTGGATGGCGGCGATCAGCTGCAACGCGCCCGCCTGGCCTATGAGACCACCCAAAAGGAGTATGAGCGCATGCAGGCACTCGTACCCGATCAGATTGTATCCCGGAAGGAGTTCGCCCAGGCCAAACAAGCCTACGAAAATGCCCGCTTAGCCTACGAAGCCATTGCCGGGAACAGCTCCGACAAGGGAGTGGCCGTTGCCTCGCCCCTGAACGGCTACATCAAAAACGTCTTAGTCAAAGAGGGCGACTATGTGGCAACCGGCACGCCGCTGGTGAGCGTGACACAAAACAGGCGCCTCTTCTTGCGCGCCGACGTCTCGGAGAAGTATTATGCGCAGCTTCCTCTTATTGGTTCGGCCAATTTCCGCACGCCCTATACTAATAAGGTGTATGAGTTGCAACAGCTTGGCGGCCGGCTGCTGTCGTACGGGAAGAGTTCGGGCGAAAACGGATACTATCTGCCGGTCACCTTTGAGTTTGACAATCGCGGCGAGGTGGTGCCCGGAGCGTTCGTGGAGGTGTACCTGCTCTCCACCCCGATGAGCGGGGTGATTTCCCTGCCCCGCACGGCACTCACCGAAGAACAGGGCAGTTTCTTCGTCTACATTCAGGTGGATGAGGAGGGTTACCGCAAGCAATTGGTCGTACCGGGTGCCGACAACGGCCGCCGTGTGCAGATTCTTTCGGGTGTGAAGGCGGGCGACCGCGTAGTCACCCGGGGTGCCTATCAGGTGAGGCTGGCAGCTTCGTCGGCCGCCATACCGGCACACACACACGAACATTGATTCAGTACTCAACTCAAATTAACTAACGAAAAAGCGTATGCTCAATAAGATTATCTATTTCTCCCTACACAACCGCATGTTGGTGCTGGTGGCATCGGTGCTGTTGCTGGTGGGAGGCTTTTACATCAGTACCCACACCGAGGTGGATGTGTTTCCCGACCTAAATGCCCCCACCGTGGTGATTATGACCGAAGCGGGCGGGATGGCTGCCGAAGAGGTGGAACAATTGGTCACCTTCCCTGTGGAGACAGCCGTCAACGGCGCCACCGGCGTACGTCGCGTGCGTTCTTCTTCCACCAACGGCTTTTCGGTGGTGTGGGTGGAGTTCGACTGGGACACCGACATCTACCGCGCCCGGCAAATTGTGAGCGAGAAGCTGGCCGTGGTCGGCGAATCACTGCCCGAGAATGTGAGCAAGCCCACGCTGGGGCCGCAATCGTCCATCTTGGGCGAGATGCTCATTGTAGGACTCACGGCCGACAGCACTTCGCTGCTCGACTTGCGCACACTGGCCGATTGGACGATTCGCCCGCGCCTGCTCTCCACCGGAGGCGTGGCGCAGGTGGCCGTATTGGGGGGTGACATCAAAGAATATCAAATTATGCTCGACCCTGCGCGGATGCGCCACTATGGTCTTTCGCTCAGCCAGGTGATGAACGCCACGCGCAACATGAATCTCAATGCCAACGGAGGCATCATCTACGAATACGGCAACGAATACATCGTGCGCGGATTGCTCTCGACCTCCAATCTGCAGCAGTTGGCACGCACCCTCATTGCCAAACAGCCCGACAACACCGCCATCTTCCTCGAAGACATTGCCCGGGTGCGCATCGGTGCCAAGGAACCCAAGCTGGGCACGGCCTCGGAACGGGGCAAACCGGCGGTACTGCTCACCGTGACCAAACAACCGGCCACCAGCACGCTCGAGCTGACCGACAAGCTGGAGGCGGCGCTGGGCGACTTGCAGCAAAACCTGCCGCCCGACGTACATGTGAGCACCGACATCTTCCGCCAGAGCCGCTTTATCGAGAGCAGCATCGGCAACGTCAAGAAGTCGCTGTTGGAGGGGGGCATTTTTGTGGTTATCGTGCTCTTTCTGTTCCTGGCCAATGTGCGCACTACGCTCATTTCGCTGGTGACGCTTCCGCTCTCGCTCATTGTCTCGCTCATCACCCTGCACTATATGGGACTCACCATCAACACCATGAGTTTGGGCGGACTGGCCATTGCCATCGGCTCGTTGGTTGACGATGCATTTGTGGATGTGGAGAATGTCTATACACGACTCTACGAAAACCGCATGAAACCGGCGCCCGACCGGTTACCGCTACTCGAGGTGGTGTTCAATGCCTCCAAAGAGGTGCGCATGCCCATCCTCAACTCCACCTTGATTATTGTGGTGAGCTTTGTGCCGCTCTTTTTCCTTTCGGGCATGGAGGGACGCATGTTGGTGCCGCTGGGCATCGCCTTCATTGTGGCGCTGGCCGCCTCCACCGTGGTGGCTTTGACCCTCACGCCGGTGCTCTGCTCCTACTTGTTGCGCGGAAAAGACAATAAGAAGACCAACAGCTCCGACTCGCTGGTAGCCGCCAAGATGAAAAAGGGCTATGCCGCAGCACTTACGTTTGTACTCCATCATAAGAAGAGTGTGTTGGGAGGCACCGTTGCCCTGTTTGTGGTGGCACTCGGTCTCTTCTTCACGCTGGGGCGCTCGTTCCTGCCTGCTTTCAACGAAGGATCGTTCACCATCAACATCTCTTCGGTGCCGGGCATCTCGCTCGAAGAGAGCAACCGTTTGGGATTGCGTGCCGAAGAGCTGCTACTCTCCATACCGGAGATACAAACCGTTGCCCGCAAAACCGGACGCGCCGAACTCGACGAACATGCCTTGGGCGTGAACGTATCCGAACTGGAAGCTCCCTTCGAACTCAAAGAGCGTTCGCGCAGCCAGCTGGTGGCCGACGTACGCGCCAAGATGAGCACTCTGGATGGTGCCTTGGTGGAGATTGGACAGCCCATCAGTCACCGCATCGATGCCATGCTGAGCGGAACCAAAGCCAACAGTGCCATCAAACTCTTTGGTGACGACTTGAACCAGCTCTTCGCCTTGGGCAACCGCATCAAAGCGGCGGTGCAGGAGGTGGAAGGAATTGCCGACCTCAACGTGGAGCAACAGATTGAACGTCCGCAACTAACCATCACCCCGCGGCGCGAACTGTTGGCACGCTACGGCATCACGCTGCCCGAGTTTGCCGAGTTTGTGCGGGTGTGTCTGGCGGGCGAAACGGTATCGCAGGTGTATGAACGCGGTAAGAACTTCGACCTGGTGGTGCGCGTGCAAGACGATAAGCGCAACGGCGCCGAGCAGATCGGCAACCTGATGCTTGATACTTCCGACGGACAAAAAGTGCCGCTGGCGGCAGTGGCCGAGGTGCGTTCGACGATGGGTCCAAACAGCATCAGCCGCGAAAATGTAAAGCGTAAGATTGTGGTCTCGGCCAACATTGCCGACCGCGACCTGCGCAGTGTGGTGGGTGACATTCAGGCACGGGTGCAACAAGCGGTTCAACTACCCGAAGGATATCACATCGAATATGGCGGACAGTTTGAAAGCGAACAGGCGGCCAGCCGCACGCTGATGATTACCTCGGTGATGAGCATCGTGGTGATTTTTCTGCTGCTCTACCACGAGTTTGGTAGCGCCAAAGAGAGCGCCGTGGTGCTGATTAACTTGCCGCTGGCATTGATTGGCGGAGTCTTTGCCCTACTCTTGACCACGGGCGAGGTGAGCATACCGGCCATCATCGGATTCATCTCGCTCTTCGGCATTGCCACGCGCAACGGGATGCTGCTCATCAGTCACTACAATCACTTGCAAACGGTGGAGAAACTGAGCTTGCACGAGAGTGTATTGCGCGGTTCGCTCGATCGGCTCAATCCCATCTTGATGACCGCACTCTCATCGGCGTTGGCACTCATTCCGCTGGCCGTGGCCGGCGATCTGCCCGGCAACGAAATACAAAGCCCGATGGCCAAAGTAATACTGGGCGGATTGTTGACGTCGACATTCCTGAACGGCTTCATCATTCCCACCGTATACCTCTTGATGAACCAGAAAAAAACGATGCAATCATGAAACAAACTCTCCTACTCTGCGCATGCTGCCTCTATATAATAGGTGGATGCGCCCAAACCGTCGGTATCGACAGCATCTTGCACTACGTCGAAGCCCATAATCCGCAATTGCGTGCCGGACGCAGCCAGGCAGATACTCAGAAGCAACTCAACCGCGCCGGCAACAACCTGCCCGACCCCACCATCTCCTACTCCCACCTGTGGGCAGAAAAAGGAAGCGGCGAGAGTATCGGCGAACTCATCGTATCGCAACAGTTCGACTTCCCCACCCTGTATGCCGCACGCAGCAACGTCAACCGCCTGAAGGCCGACGCCCTGGATGCCGACTACGACCTCTTGCGTCAGCAGATACTCTTGCAAGCCCGGGAGCTGTGCATCGACCTCTTGCGGCTACAACAACAAGAAGTGCTTCTTAGCGAACGCCTCAAGCAAACCGAAGCACTCGAACGCCTTTATCAAAAGCGTTTGGCCAACGGCGATGCAAACATACTGGAGGTGAACAAGCTGAATCTCGAACTATTGAACGCTCGCACCGAGCTGCAAACCTACCGAATTGAATGGAAGAATGCCCGCATCGCGCTCCTTGCCTTGTGTGATCAGGGCAATCTGTCCGAACAGCCGTCCCAGGCGTGGCAAATAGCCGATGAGACACTCCCGACGCTGCCCGCCGACAGCCTCGGCCTGCTCGAGAGGCTCTAAGAAGGAAGTCCGCTTATTCGTTCACTCAATGCCCAAAACCAGGCGGCTGGCAAGCAAATGTCCGTTGACCGGCAAGGGTGGATTCCCAAATTGGAGTTGGGCTATCGACGCAACACCGAATCGGGGGTAGGATTCAACGGCGTGGTGGTAGGCTTTTCATTGCCTCTCTTCTCGAACCGGCACCATGTTCGGGCAAGTCGCGCCCAACTAACCAACAGCAAGTACCTGAAGCGTGCGGCCGACGTGCAATTGCGCAGCGAGTTGGCACAACGCTATGCCGAAGCCCGTTCGTTGCAATCCACCATCCAGGCCTATCGCAACGCCTTGCAGGGAACACGCAACATTGATCTGCTCCGACGGGCACTCGAAGGGGGTGAAATCAACATCACCGACTACTTCGTAGAGAGTGCCGTGGTCTATCAAAGCCAACTAAATCTGTTGAATCTAGAAAGCCGGTATCGGAAAGCGCTGGCCAATCTGTATAAAAACAGCTTGTAACAAACCCGCCTATTCCACCAAGCGGAGCGTCTCGACTTTGCCCAGGCGCTCACGCAACAAAGGCATGAGCGAGCGACGAATCGAAAGCACCATCCGGCAATCGGTGTGGTTGTACGATTGTTCCGCGATGCAGGGTTCCATCTCTTTAACGATGCGCATCACCTCGTTCATCAGCGGATATTCAAAGAAGACGGTGAGAGTTTCGTCCACCGTCTTCTCTTGAATGAGGGCAGCGGCAAGCGCCCGGGAAGCCGCAGCCCGATAGGCTGTGATTAATCCGCTCGTTCCCAGCTTGATACCGCCGAAGTAACGAACCACCAACAACAGCACGTCGGTCAGTTCGTGTGAGTTGAGTTGCCCGAGAATGGGTTTGCCGGCTGTTCCCGAGGGTTCTCCGTCGTCGCTGGATCGAAACAGGCTTCGCTCGGAACCCAATACATACGCATAGCAGATGTGGCGGGCGTCGTAGTATTGTTTTCGATAGGCATCCAGCTGCTGTTTCACCTGTTCGGGCGTACACACCGGAAGCGCCACCGCAATAAACCGGCTGCGTTTCTCCACGTAAACCCCTTCGGATGGAGCAGCGATGGTTTTGTATAGATCATCGGACAATGCAATGAGTTTAATCGAGTTTGTGAATCACCAAACCCGACCGCAATTTGGGTTCAAACCACGTGGTTTTGGGTGGCATGATGTTGCCGGTGTCGGCAATGTCCATCAACTGCTTCATGCTAACGGGATAGAGCGCCAGTGCTACTTTCATCTCGCCGCTGTCGACCCGCTTCTGCAATTCGCCCAATCCGCGGATGCCTCCTACGAAATCGATTCGCTTGTCCGAACGAAGGTCTTTGATGCCGAGTAGCTCGTCCAGAATGAGGTTGGAAGAGATGGTGACATCCAGCACGCCGATGGGATCGTGGTCGTTGTAGGTGCCCGGTTTGGCCGTCAAGCTATACCACTTCCCGCTCAAATAGAGGGCAAAGTGATGTAATGCCGCCGGTTTGCAGGGGGCTGTTCCTTTTTCTTCCACTACAAAGTTCTTTTCAAGGGCGGCAAGAAATTGTTCGGGAGTGAGTCCGTTCAGATCTTTGACCACGCGATTGTAGTCGATGATGGTCAGTTGATTGGCCGGAAAGCAAACCGCCATGAAGTAGTTATACTCTTCACGTCCCGTATGCTGCGGATTCTCTTTGGCCTTCTCGGCACCAACCAATGCGGCGGCGGCGCTGCGATGATGTCCGTCGGCAATGTAGAGCGAGGGCATGCGGGCAAATTCGCTCGTGATGATGTCGATGTCTTCCCGACGATCCACTATCCAGAACGTGTGCCCGAAACCGTCACCGGGAGCAATGAAATCATACACCGGAGGCTGTGCGGCATACCGCCCCACCAACGCATCAAGCACCTCGTTGTCGGGATAGGCAAAAAAGACTGGCTCAATATTGGCATTGTTCACGCGCACATGCTTCATGCGATCATCCTCTTTGTCGCGACGGGTTAGTTCGTGCTTTTTAATCACGCCGTTCAAATAGTCGGGAACATAGGCACCCACCACCAAACCATACTGTGTTTTACCGTTCATGGTTTGGGCGTAGATGTAGTAGCAGGCTTGCTGATCTTGCAGTAGCCAGCCGTTGTCTTGGAACTTCTGAAAGTTCTCGGCGGCTTTCCGGTAGACACGCGGGTCGTGTTCGTCGGTGCCGACGGAAAAATCTATTTCCGGTTTAATAATGTGATAGAGCGATTTCTCGTTGCCGGTAGCCTCGGCACGTGCTTCTTCGGAAGAGAGCACATCGTAGGGGCGCGATGCCACCTGCTCGACCATGCTTTGCGGCGGACGAATGCCTTTGAAGGGTTTAATGGTTGCCATGGCCGCAGGAATTAGTTCACTTTAAATTGGGTGATACCGTCTTTGAAGAAACCTACAATCTGGCGGGCGGCCGCAATGCCGGCGTTGATGTTAGCCTCAGCCGTTTGCGCGCCCATCTTCTTGGGAGTGGAGAAGTAGCGATCGGAAAACTTGGCACTAAACGTATCGTTGGCCGCAGGCATCACGTCGGTCATGTATTTCAAGTCGGGACGTTCTTCCATTAATCCGATCAGCTCATCTTCGTCAATCACCTCTTTGCGCGCCGTATTGATTAAAATACCCCCTTTGGGAAGACGTCCGACCAAGGCACGGTTGATGGAGTGTTTTGTTTCGGCCGTGGCCGGAATGTGCAGCGAAACGATGTGACAGGTCTGATACAACTCTTCGGCTGATGTCACGGCTGTCACGCCTTCTGCTTCGATTACCTCTTTGGGGCAAAAAGCATCGTAGGCATAGACCTCCATGCCAAAGCCTTTGGCAATACGGGCGACGTTGCGCCCCACGTTTCCGTAGGCATGAATACCCAGTTTTTTTCCCTTCAGTTCGGTGCCGGAGGTTCCGTTATAAAGATTGCGGGCAGCCATCACCATCATGCCCAGTGCCAATTCGGCCACAGCATTGGCGTTTTGCCCGGGAGTGTTCATCACACATACGTTGTGCGCCGTGGCCTCCGCCAAGTCTACATTGTCGTATCCGGCGCCTGCGCGAACCACAATCTTTAGTTGGGGCGCGGCGGCCAACACTTCGGCATCAATGAGGTCGCTGCGGATAATGATGGCATCGGCCGTCTTCACCGCCGCAAGCAATTGGGCTTTCTCGGTGTATTTCTCCAGCAGGCTAAGGGTATGGCCTGCTGCTTCTATCTCCTTGCGGATACCGTCTGTTGCAATTTTCGCAAACGGTTTGTCGGTAGCAACTAATACGTTCATGCGTGTAGTTTTTCAAATTCTTGCATACAATCCACCAAAGCTTGTACGCTCTCTTTGGACAGTGCGTTGTAGCACGAAGCGCGGAAACCGCCCACCGACCGGTGTCCTTTCAGACCAACCATGCCACGCTCGGTGGCAAGCTTGAGGAAGTCGGCTTCCAACTCTTTATATTCGGGAGCCATCACAAAGCAGATGTTCATGCGCGAACGATCTTCCGTGGCAGCAGTGCCGGTGAAGAGTTTGTTGCGATCAATTTCGCCGTAGAGCAGGTCGGCCTTTTCGATGGCGCGACGTTCCATTTCTTCGACTCCGCCTTGCGCCTTAATCCAACGCAGGGTGAGCAGCGCCGAGTAGATGGGCACCACGGGCGGCGTATTAAACATCGAACCGTTGTCGACATGGGTGCGGTAATCCAACATGGTGGGGATGTAGCGCGACACCTTACCCAATGCTTCATTTTTGACAATGACAAAGGTGACGCCGGCCGGAGCCAGATTCTTCTGTGCGCCACCATAGATGCAAATGTATTTCGATACATCCACCGGACGGGAGAAGATGTCCGACGACATGTCGGCCCCGATGGGAACCGATACGTCCAAATCGTGCGTAATTTCGGTGCCAAAGATGGTGTTGTTGGTGGTGATGTGTAAATAGTCCACATCCGAAGGCACCGTGTATCCTTTGGGAATATAGCTGTAATTGGCATCGGCCGAAGAGGCCACTTCCACCACCTGACCAAATGCCTTAGCCTCTTTGAGGGCTTTTTTTGCCCACGTACCGGTATTCAAATAGGCGGCTTTCTTCTCGAGAAAGTTGAACGGAATCATACAAAATTCAAGGCTGGCGCCACCTCCGAGGAAGATCACGGAATAGCCTTCGGGAATAGAAAGAAGTTCTTTAAACAGTGCAACGGCTTCGTCTACCACGGGTTGGAAATCTTTCGCACGGTGGCTGATTTCCATCAATGAAAGGCCGGATCCATTGAAATCAAGAATAGCTTGGGCGGTCCCTTCTATTACCTCGCGTGGAAGAATAGAAGGTCCGGCATTGAAATTATGCTTCTTCATTGTAGCATGTTTATGGGTTCAACAATTTGTTATGATTATTAGATAAACATCTTTGCCGGAGGGGCTTATCGCCCCTTCTGCGAAAGACGCGGCGAAATTACGGATTTATTTCCGGTCTGCCAATAACCCCGTCAGTTAATGTATACCACTGTTTGCGTTTGTACTCTTCGTTTGTTTCCATCAGCTCATCAATCAGTTCGCCGATGGGTTTGAGAACTTCACCGCACCCGTCTACAAGCTCCTTTTTGGCTTTGACAAAGGTTGGGTCATTCAGCATTTCGGGAGGAAAGGTGCGTTGATAGTAGCGCTCCAACACTTTGCGAAGATGATTCACGGGCGGAAGTTTGCGGTAGAGGTCGGTCATCTCCTCGAGCAACCGAACATCGGTGAACTCTTCGTCGCACGCTTTAAAATAGGCCTCGTAACAATCGGTGTAGGTGTTGTAGGCTCGCTCTTCCTCCAAGAGTTGTTGCTGCTTGTAATTGAGCGTGGTGTTGTCGATGTAGGTGATGTATTTGAACGTTTTATATTCGTAATAACACTCCACCAAAAAGATGCCGTAGGGCGACAACCACCAGCCGCGAGGATGTTCTGTTCCCATTTTTTTGGCATAGTCGGGTGTCGAATACCGATTGGGTTTGCTGGAATAGGGCTGATGCTTCATGGCAAAATGTACGGGCGGCGGCAAGCTCCCGATGTTCAGCTTGAGAGCATCTACGTGGCGCTCGCGGTAGCGCTGGGAAAAATGATGTGTGTAGTGTTTGATAATCAGTCCTCCCATCCAGGAAAGCACGATGTAGTCGTAGCCGTGCGGAAAAGGAATGGTCAAATAACTGATTACCGTAGCCCCCACCTTGTCGGTGGTTGGCGTGGTGTCTATCAGACACACTTTCCAGGTATTTCCCTGTCGCGTTTTGTAATCTCTCTTTTTGATGCTGTGATACAGCACCGATTCACGGCCGAGCAGCGGAGTGCGCGCTTTAGCCAAGTCCCCCATAAAACGGTGTACCATCATGTTGGTGTACTGTCTTAGTTCATACGAATCCAATCGCACTTCACGATAGATTTGATCTATCGTCATACTGTAAACTATCATACGTTGAAAGAATTAAAAAGTTAGGAATATGTTAATACAAAAACAAGTCGTGTTGGTTAGTTTGCCTCCTCGAACAAGGTTTTCATCCCCTTTATTTTTTCGGTTTGAATCAGTCCGAGCAGATGCCGCAATTTACGGCGGGAAACGGTCGCATAGGCATAGTGTTCTTTCACCTCCACCGCGCCGATGTCGGCGGCGGTCAGTTGCCCCTTTTTGCAAAGAAAGCCCACAATGTCGCCTCGTCCGAGTTTATCCTTTTTTCCCTTGCCGATGTATAGCGTAGCCCACAACGAAGGTTGCGGCTTGGCGGGCGGATTGGCCAGCACAAAGGGAGCGAGAGCGTCAGGTAAAAAATCGGGTTGCGGCTCGCCGTCATAGAGAATAAGGTAGGAAGAGCCCCGGGCGCTCTGTCGCGCCGTGCGACCGTTGCGATGCGTAAAAGACTCTTCGGTGGCGGGCAGATGATAGTGCACAATGTGTTCGACCAGCGGAATGTCTAATCCGCGTGCCGCCAAATCGGTCGAAATGAGCACATGTGTGCTCCCATTTCGAAACTTATAGAGTGCCCGCTCGCGATCGGGCTGCAGCATGCCGCCGTGATACATATCGCACGGCATATTCCGACTTTGCAGGTAATCGCGTACGCGTTCCACGCTTTCGCGGTAGTTGCAAAAGACCAAAGTAGATTGGTTGCCCAATGTGCAGAGCAACTTATAGAGCGTTTCAAGTTTGTCTTTGTCGGGTGAATCCACGCGATAGAGCGACAAGCGCGGACATACCACATCCTCCTGAATGAACGAAAGGCGACGGTAGCGCGAAGAGATGCCGGCACCATCCGCTCCCACTCCCACAAAATGGGGAATCTCGGGCGCATCGGTAGCCGAAAGCAAGATGCGTTTTTCGATGCGGGGCAGTGCCGAGATTAGTTCGCTCATCTGGGCTTGAAAACCCAGTTCGAGGCATTTGTCGAACTCGTCGATAACCAAGGTGAGCAACGCCGCGGTCTTGAAATTATGTTTTCTGAGGTGATCGTTGATGCGTCCGGGTGTACCGATTAAAAGGGAAGGCTGAATGCCGCGCATTGTTCGGTGCTCATCCATTGCGGGACGTCCGCCGTAGCAACTCATTGCGCGCAGCGACGTATTCATCGCTTTAAAGACCGATTCTATCTGCATGGCCAACTCGCGCGAAGGCACCAGCACCAACGCTTGCACCCCGTCGATGTCCGGACGAAGAAATTGCACGAGTGGGAGCAAAAAAGCCAACGTCTTTCCGCTACCGGTAGGCGCGAGCAGCACCAAATCTTTCGGTTCGGAAAAAGCCCTCAGCGCTGCTTGTTGCATCGGGTTGAGCGCTTCAATACCTAAGTTTTGTAGTATTTCGGAGGTTTGCATAACGGCCGCAAAGATACGACCCTTTCGGCATTCTACAAGCAGGAGGGCTGAACAAATCTTTTGCCCGGTCGTACTAACGATATTTTAATACGATTTCTATCGCTCTTTCCAGCACTTCATCGCGGCCTTGTTTAATGCCCGCTATGGTCGGATACACCGTTTCGTCGAGCTTTACGCCGGTGCGTTGCGTGCAAGTGCCATCCGGATAATACATCCCCACGCCGGTGATGGTGCATTCTATATTGCCGGGCAACGTAAATCTTGCAACGGCTCCGTTGGCACCCGCCGTGGTGCTGCCTATGATGGTAACTTGCGGGGCAAGATAGTAGAAAAAGGTATGGTCTTCGGCTTGGCTCTGCGTGATTTCGTTGACGATGACCACCACTTTGTGGGGATAGCGTCCAACCTCAAGGCTTACCGGCAAAGAATTGTAAGCACTAAAAAACGTATATCCGGGCATGGCAACAGTACCGTAAGCTTGACGGCAATAATAGCCCCCATGCTTCATCAGATAAGGAGCAATGGCCAACGCATTGTAGTCGGCAGGATAGCACCGCAGATCGATAATCAATCCTTTGGTGTTTGCCATCAGCCGGGGAAGTTTGGTCTCTCTTTCTTCGTATTTGCAGGTGGCCGGATAGATGTATCCGATGGAGTCTCCAAGGATGCTGTAGCCTTCTTGTTCGGGCTTGGAATTAAAGAGGTCGGGGATATTTAGTTGCCCGATGGCATACGTAGGTATCCGTTTGGTGAACAATTTGCCGTTGTGCACACATCCGATGTTAAGCACAGAGTCGTTGGTCTGCAAAATGATTCTTGCTATATCGCGATGTTTGGAAGCGTCGTTAGATGCCGGCATGTAGGGATACAGACGCGCTACCACCGTTTGCACCTTCTCCCCGTTGATGGCTGTGATGATATCTCCGGGGGAAAGTTCTTTCGAGAGGTTGCTCGAGGCATCGGTGAAGCTCGTTACCACCAACTCGTTTTCTACAAATTGAACCTCAAACGGTACCTTTCGCCTGCCGTATATGTCATTGCGTGTGGTGCTGTCGGCCATGTGAACAAAAGCATGTGAGTCGTTAGTCAAGGAAGCCAGCTTCAGGCAAGCGAGTGCATACTCCTTTTGATTTCCGGCATAGACAAAATCGGGTAACATGAAGGCAAGAGCGTCCGACCACCGGACATCGCACAATTCACGATAGGGAAAATAATAGTTGATAAAACTCCAATAACGACAAAGTGCCAAGATGCGATAGGGTAATGTTGGAAAAACCATCTCCGGGTAAGAGGCTTCGTTGGTGACGGTGATCAAAGGTTCTCCCGACATGCGACGAGGATTTATCCGCACATAATGATTCTCCGTGAGGCGAACACCCTCCAGCAGACATTGCAGCGAGTCGATAGTTTCCCTATTATAATAGGTGGAGTCGAAGAGTATGCCGTAATCGGCTTTTTGGGATACATCCTTCGCTTGCCCGGACGTATGGTTTGCCCGGACAGCAGGCAAACTCTTTATCAAACTATCCAATAAGCTTTTCCCCGCCTCTTCATTCTTCGCATCCATCACCCGGGGTATGAGATCGATTAACACCGCATCCCAATCCAACGTTCCCTCTGCAACGGCAGGATGATGATACTTGAGAAATCCCCACAGCTGACCCAACGCCACCAGCGACCGGGTCTGTTCTTTACTTAGCGCATGTTGTTCCGTTGGTTCGACTGGTCGACACGAACAGAAAGCAATCAGAAGCAGGGATACAAATAGAGGTTTCATGTTAGGAAGCATTTCATTTCAAATTTCCGGCAAAGATAATCACTTCCGAGAAACCATCCCTACACCGGGCAATGAATGTAGTTAGGTGTGTCCTCCGATACTGTTAAATCTATCACTCTTACAAATAATAAGTAGAAAACCGGTTGCATGTAGGAAACAAATATGTTACCTTTGCAAAGTCAATCAGTGAAAGTGCATTGATTTATTCATTCTAAAACGATTTGTTTATGAAGTTTTCAGAGTTGTATCGCTTGCTCGAACGTAACGGGTGAAGTACCCAACCGGCACTTTGAATGCAATATTGAAACAGGCGGGGTTGAAATAGTCCTGTCTCAT
>JAISHB010000066.1 GCA_031262785.1 Prevotellaceae bacterium | reverse complement strand
CCATGGTTACATTTGTTTTGTTTGGCGACGACAATTATAACCAAAAGGGCTGGCTCCGCAAAGGAAGTCAGCCCTAACTCTTAGATGCTACCAAAGGTTTTATCGGACAGCAATAATTTGCAATATCATAATGATGTCTTTCTAACTTTAATCGTTTCAAAATTTGCGGTAAAGGTAAGAATGATAATGTGACGTTACAAAGTAAGTTATAAAACTGTCCGATAAACTTTTTTGTAACGTTTAGAAGTAAAGACTGATTTCCTTTGCGAGTCAGCCCTAATTCGTAGATGACAGGAATGGATTTATTGGATAGCAATAATCAACGTGAGTTCGACCTAAGCAACCGTTTGTATCTCTCTTGTTTGTACGATATTGAAGTTGAGCGAAGGTTTCTTGGGCAGGAAATTGTATGCAATAAGTCCGTACCCGTTTTCTCAGATCAATCTTATCCTGTATAAGCATCAGCGAGTTCTTCATGCCTTTCTTTAGCTTGGTAATCAGGTGAATGCCATCTACAAACAGCTGATCAAACAGGTTTTGCGAGACATATCCTCTGTCGGCGAACAGACGCCCGAAGAGCTTATCATGGAAACGCCTGTCTTTTAGCGGTTCACGGTCATCCACACTTGCTTGGGTAATGAGAAAATCAATAATCTCTCCTCTGTCATTAATCACAATGTGTAGTTTGAACCCGAAGAACCAGCCCATGGAACTTTTACCTTTAGTGGCTATACCTTTGAAGGTCTTGTGTATACGTTCTCTCTTGATATGACAAGCCCGAATCGGTGTTGAATCGATGATGGAGAAACCGGTACATCTGCCTAAGCAGCACAGCTGCAGGAAGACCGCCATCTTTACCACTACACGACTCTGAAGCTCAACAAAGCGATTATAACTGACCGTTTGGGGAAACAGCTCCTTGCAATGGCGCTGGATGTAAGAGAGATAGAAGAACTTTAAATCACGGGTATGAGAAAGGTGAAACATCACCAGAATGGTCATGACCTCACCGTCAGAGAGACGGAACTTCCGCTTTCTATGACGTTTCCCGTCATCTTTTACCAATAGATGCGCATTCATCACCTCATCGAAATTCTTACTCGATTCATCGCACAAAAAGAAAATTGTTGTAACTTCGTCAGCGGTTAGCATAATGAATTAATTTATGAGTTAATACTTTGTTTTACACCATAAAAGTACTCATAATTAATGAGTTATGCTAATTTTATAGGCTGATTCTTACGTCGAACTCACGTTATGTGTGTGGATTCATCGGCCTGCTAAGACAACACCAGACTCTCCGCCCGTGTCAACGCCTCGTGAATGGTGGGACAGATATTCTCCCTTCCCAGCAGTTCGTCGAAGCCGGCTTTTCCCAGCACGGTGCGCACGGCAGGATTCACGCCCGAGAGGATGACGGTGATCTGTTCGCGTTGCGACATCCGGCACAATCCGGCCAGGTTGTGAATGCCCGTGGAGTCGATAAAGGGTACCCGCCGCATGCGAATAATGCGCACCCGCGGACGATCGCCCAATTGCGACATAATCTCCTCGAACTTGGTGGCGATGCCGAAGAAGTAGGGACCGTTGATTTCGTAAACCTCCACCCCGGCGGGCAGATGCAACGCCTCTTCGTGCAAGGCTATGTCCGACTCACTGTTGGGGTTGATTTCGTCTTTGATGACGGAGATTTCCGTAGTTTCCATCACCCGCTTCATAAAGAGTACACAGGCAATGAGTAGCCCCACTTCAATGGCAATGGTTAGGTCGAAGACCACCGTCAGGAAGAAGGTGATAAACAACACCGCCACATCCGACCGTGGATTCTTCATCAGTGCGCAGACCGTTCGCCAGCCGCTCATATTATACGCCACCACTGCCAGCACGCCGGCCAAACAGGCCATGGGAATGTATTGCGCCAGCGGCATCAGGAAGAGCAGGATGAGCAGCAACACGACGGCATGCACAATACCTGCCACAGGCGTCTTGCCGCCGTTGTTGATGTTGGCCATCGTGCGGGCAATGGCTCCGGTGGCCGGTATGCCTCCAAAGAGCGGCGTGAGTAGGTTGGCCGCCCCTTGGGCAATCAGTTCGGTGTTGGAATCGTGTTTGTCGCCGATGACACCGTCGGCCACGGTGGCCGACAGCAGCGACTCAATCGCTCCCAGCACGGCAATGGTAATTGCCACGGGGAAAAGATTACGCACCGCCTCCCAATCCAGCACCGGCAACGTGGCATCGGGCAGCTCGGCACGAATACTGAAACGGTCGCCGATGGTATCGATGCCTTGCACTCCGCCGTAGAGTTTCAACAAATAGACGGCGAGTGTCACCACCACAATGGCGATGAGCGAACCGGGAATCTTGCCCGAGAATTTAGGCGCCCACACAATCAGGGCGATGCTCACCACGCTCACTCCCGCATTCCACCAGCTCACGCTGTCGATATGCCGTGCATAGAGTATCCATTTGCCCAAGAAGTCGCCCGGCACTTGCTCGGTGCCGAAACGCATTCCCAACAAATCGGCAATCTGTGTAGTGAAGATGGTCACAGCAATGCCGGCCGTAAAACCCACGATAATAGGATAAGGAATAAACTTAATGACGGCGCCCAGTTTCAGCAGACCCAGCAGCACCAGCAGTACGCCGGCCATCAGCGTGGCCACAATCAGTCCCGATTCGCCATATTGTTGCACCACACCGTAGACAATGACGATAAACGCTCCCGTGGGACCGCCTATCTGTACCCGACTGCCTCCCAGCAACGAGATGATAAATCCGGCAATGATGGCCGTGACGATGCCCTTCTCGGGCGACACGCCCGAAGCAATGCCAAAGGCGATGGCCAGCGGAAGGGCAACGATGCCCACAATCACTCCGGCCATGGCATCGGCCATGAACTGTTGTTTGGTGTAGTCGCGCAGGGTCGACAACAGACGCGGACGGAAAGCAAACGATTTCATATACGTGGTATGCTGTTTCAAAAAATTGGGCACAAAAGTAGTGCTTTCCGCCGACTAAGCAAAAGATTGCTTCTACAACTCCGGCATCGTTACACTCAGGCGTCCCAGCTCTTCACGCGAAGCCACCAACCGTCCGTCGACATAGAGGCGCAGCCCCTTGCCGGCGTGGTAACGACTACCCGTTTTGTCCCACAAGATGGTCAGGTTATGTCCGTGGTAAGGCACACGATCCAAACAGAACCAGTCCCACTTGCCCGCAGGCAACAACGGATTGACCTCGAGGATATTATCGGCACGCGGACGCAGCCCTGCCAGGCCGGTGATAATAAGGTCGTTGAAAGTAGAGTGGTTGTAGTAGCGCGAGCGTTCCTGATCGCCCTTGAGCCAATAGCCCGTTACTTCGTCGAGATACTCGCCGATGTAGGGACGTCCGCGGTGGTATTGCGACTCCACATACAGCTCGAGTTGCCGAAAATAGAGGCTGTCGCTCACCACGGCATCGGAAGATTGATTCAAGTAGTTGGCCAGTGCAGTCAGCGTTTGTGCGGTGGCAAACGGCCAGATGGCGCCGTCCCATTCGCACTTGCCTACGCCGTGCGTACGGAAGTCGGGATGTCGCCGCTCGGCGGTGGTCAGACCATAGGGAGCGGAGAATCCTTTTTCGTAGGCAAGTTGATACCAAGCTGTTTCGTAGCGACGCTCGGGCAGATTGAAGTACCAAGGCAAGTAACCGATGGCTTCGCGCACGCGTGCCAAGGTGTCGCCACGCATGGTCTCGAAGAAGAGATCGTTGCGACTCCACAGCTTCTGTTGAATCAGTTGCCCAAGCGTATCTGCCTTGAGCCTGTAAGTTTGAGCCAATCCGGCATCGCCGGCCAGCGTAGCCATCGAGGCCAGGGCGCGGGCATTGCCATACATGTAGCTGTTGATGGTCGGACGGGCGTATTGCTTGCGTCGGCCGCCGCTGATACTCTCTTCCATGCCGTCTTGCACGTCGGCTTGCCAGTAGAGACCGGTGGATAGACGGTGGGTGGTTTCCCAGTAGCGGTAGTCGGCATCCAAATCTTTGAGCAGATCTACGGTGTAGGCTTTGTTGCCCGTCACCAGATAGCGGTTGTAAACGGCATCGGGTGTCCACGAGCTAAAGGCATGGAGCTTCTTCATCGGAGCACCGTTGTTGCCACGATACCACGTGTGAATGATTTCGTCCAGATAAACGGGGTTACGCAACCAACGGCTTTCGTAGATATGATGTCCGAGGGCGCAAGCTATGAGGTTGTACTGGTCGGCATAGGAACGGTTGACCAGAAACTCGGTCATGGCATAGCCCACGGGCGTCTGCTTGATGTGCTTACGCAGTGTCCACCAGCGGTAGTAGAACATCTCGCGGAAATTATCCTGCGGGCAGTCGAAAAGCGGGATATTGTGTGCCATCCACTCCGAAGCCGCTGCGTTGGGAATGGCTTCGACGCTGTTCTCCTCTTCCATCCGGTTGAAGTAGTCGGCGTAGTGTGCAAAGTCAGGATAGTGTAAAAAGGCGGCGGCATCGGCATCGGCCGAGGCGGTTTTGAAGTTGCGCACCCTATATTCGGCTTGCGGCGCCTCTTCACCCGCATCGGGCAGGTCGTAGGTCTGGTCGGCAGGCGTGTCGGGCGTGGGGAAGTGACGCTGTTCACCGGTGCGTAGTGCGATGCGCTCAATGCTGTGCACGGGTGCGTAGAACATGCGGGTGCTCACCTTTTTGCCGTCGACAAAGACGTGGATGCTGCGATTGGCGACCGACAGCTGCGCCTCCACATG
>JAISHB010000019.1 GCA_031262785.1 Prevotellaceae bacterium | reverse complement strand
ATTAACCATCGACATGACCCTGACAGCCCCCAACTGCCCGGCGGCCGACTTCATCCTGGAAGATGTACGCCAGAAAGTGGAATCAATCGAAGGCGTAACTTCGGCCAACGTCAATCTGGTCTTTGAACCCGAGTGGAGCCAAGAGCTGATGAGCGAAGAGGCCAAACTCGAACTGGGTTTTTTATAACCCATCCCGCATCACCCTCCAACCCCCATCCCCTCAAAAAATGAAGAACGTATATTTCCTCTCCGACGCACACCTGGGTTCGCGCGCCATTAAACACGGCCGCATGCACGAACGACGCTTGGTGAATTTCCTCGAAAGCATCAAAGAAAAGGCTGCCGCCGTTTACCTACTGGGTGACATGTTCGATTACTGGTACGAATTTAAAACCGTCGTCCCCCGAGGATACACCCGCTTCCTGGGCAAACTCTCCGAACTCACCGACCGCGGCGTGGAGGTTCATTTTTTCACCGGCAATCACGACATCTGGTGCAGCGACTATCTACAAACCGAATGCGGCGTGATTCTGCACCGCGAACCCATCACCGTAGAAATTTACGGGAAGGAATTCTACCTGGCACACGGCGACGGATTGGGCGATCCCGACAAGAAGTTTAAACTGCTTCGCGCCATGTTTCACAGCCACACCCTGCAAGTACTCTTCTCGGCCATTCATCCCCGGTGGAGCGTGACGTGGGGACTGAACTGGGCAAAACAGAGCCGTATCAAACGCACCCGGGACAAAGAGCCGGAATACCGGGGAGAAGCGCACGAGCATTTGGTGAATTACACCAAAGCGTACCTGAAGGATCATCCCGGCATCAACTTCTTCATTTACGGACATCGTCACATCGAGCTTGATCTGATGCTCAGCGCCACTGCCCGTGTCTTAATTATCGGAGACTGGATTACCCATTTCACCTACGCCGTGTTCGACGGCGCCAATCTTTTCCTCGAAAACTACGTAGAAGGGGAAACAAAACTGTAGCAGTCGCCAAATTCTTACGAAACAATTAGTGTATTATCTCCCTATTAATTTGTATTTTTGCGTCGGTTAACACGTTAGATTACAACTTTTGGAACAAGTACTGCATATATTGGACTGGATCTTATACGTATTCTTCGGATTGAATATCGTATACCTGCTGATCTACAGTTTGGCTTCGTTGCGACGCAAGCCGAGCCAATTGCCCGCTTCCCCCCATCAGAAACAGATCGTCGTTCTCATTCCGGCCTATCACGAAGATGCCGTCATCTTCGAGTGCGTGCAATCTTGTTTGAATCAAACCTATCCATCCGATCGATTCGACACCGTGGTTATCTCCGACGGTATGCATCCCCAAACCAACGCAGCACTATCCACCCGTCCCGTCCGATTAGTGGAAGTACATTTTAAGGAGAGCACCAAAGCCAAGGCGTTGAATGCAGCCATGAACGCCATCGACCGCGATTACGACATCGCCGTAGTGCTCGATGCCGACAACATCATTCCCCCCACCTTCCTGGCCGACATCAACAACCTTTTCGCCAATCCCGCGGTAGAGGTGGCGCAGGCCCATCGCGTTGCCAAAAACGTCAACAACCACATCGCCTACCTGGATGCCGTCAGCGAAGAGATCAACAACACCATCTTCCGGCTGGGACACGCCCGTTTGGGCATGTCGGCCGCCCTGATCGGCTCGGGGATGGCCTTTAACTATCGTTTGTTCCGGGAAACGATGGCAAACATCCATGCCGTAGGCGGATTTGACCGCGAACTGGAGCTGACCCTGCTCTACCAAGGCAAACGATTCCATTACCTGCCCGATACACACGTACTCGACGAAAAGATACAGAACCACAACGACTTCTCCCGTCAACGGCGCCGTTGGATGTCGGCACAGTGGCACTACTCGATGATCTTCACCTACTTCCTGCTCAAAGCCATCCGTGCACACCGGTGGGATTTCTGCGACAAGCTCTACCAGCAGTTTTCACTTCCCCGGTTGTTGCTCATCGGCTTCACCTTCCTGATTGCCGCCGGTTGGAGTTTCATCAGCATCAGCCACAGTCTGAAATGGTGGGGATTATTTCTATTGCTGGCCGCCGCGCTGCTCATTGCCATTCCGCGCCGTTACTACACCCGCCGCATGGTGCTTGCCGTGACGGCACTTCCCTACACGTTCCTGACGATGGCCTTGAACATCTTCAAACTGCGGGGAGCCAACAAGAAATTTATCCATACCGCACACCGGGCAACCGAAAAGAAGTAACACACACCCCCCTCCGCCCCCCCTCCTCTATTTTATAAACCCCCATGTTACACGGACTCTTACAACTCAATCCCACGCAGGAGCAACTGCCCCAAGGCCTGGAACCAAGCTCTTCGTTCGAGCATCCCCGGCTCCGTTTACTGTTCTACGGAACACTCTACAACCGCGATCTGCTTCAAACCAGCCCCGACGATTCCCGAAGCGATGCCGCCCTGGCAGCCGAGAGTTTCCTGCAAGAAGGACGCACCGGATTTGCCCGCTTAGACGGCTCGTTCACCCTGATCTACTACACCGACGAGCAGTGCGGCATTGTCCGCGATCACCACGGCACCCATCTGCCCGTCTACTACACCAAGGGAGGTATTTTTGCCTCCGCGCTCGACCCTCCGCGTAAGCCCTATTTTTATCCCTACGAACCCAACTCCATCGCCCTGGCCTCTTTTCTCCAGAGTGGATTGATGCCCTCCGAAGAAACGGCGTGGGATGAGGTGTTCCGTCTGGAGGCCGGTACCATTCTCTACAAAGATGCGAACGAGGATCTACACGTCCAACTCCTCTTCCCGCCCGACCACGAGCCTACCACCCAGGCAGACAAGCATCCCGACATTGACGCCTGTGCCCGGCAGTACGGAGCGCTGCACGAAGCAGCCATCCGACGCCGCATTGCAGGTTGTTCCCGGGTGGGCATTCTGCTGAGCGGCGGCTACGACTCCGGCTCCAACCTGGCCGCCCTGCGCAAGGTCTACGACGGGGAGATTGAATCCTACTCCATCGGGTTCAAGGGAGACACCTGGACGGAACTGCCCCTGGCACGTCTGATGTCGAAGACCTTCCACACCACGCACTATGAATACGAAATAGACGGCTCGGAAATCAGCGCCCTGCCCGCTATTATCCATTTCCTGGGCGAACCCTTCGTGGAGGGCGGACTGATGGTAAACTACTGCGCCATGCGTCTGGTGGCCGAACACAAGCCCCAGATTGTCTTGGGCGGCGACGGCAGCGATCAATACTTCGGCACCACCGGGCGAGAGGTGGCCATGCACTACCTGGCCGCCCGCTACGGTTTGCGACCGTGGATGCGTGCCGCATACCACCTGCTCAACCGCGAACGGTTCGATAAAGACGGCACGGCCTACCGCCTGCGTTTCCATTTGGACAAATTGCTGCATATCCTGGAGGCAGACCGTTTCGGTTTCCCCGACTTCCGGATGAAACAGTTGCTCCGCAAACCCGACGACGACTTCCTGCCCATCCCCGTCCCCAAACCCGATGTGCGCAGCTTCGAGCACCTCTATGCACAACATCGCATGGTTTCGGACATCGGCATCTCGATCAATCGCGTCATCCTGTACAAAGCCTCGCGCATGGCCGAGATGTTCGGCAACCGCCTCACCTATCCCTACATGGATTTGACGCTCTACCACTTCCTGCAACAATTGCCCGTCGGTCTCAAATGCAAAGGCGACTCTCCCGCAGCCATCGCCAAAGGACACGGCACGGCCAAATACCTGCTGAAGTATCACTACAAGCCGTTGCTGCCCGAAGCCATCACGGCCAAGAAGAAACAGGGCGGTTTCGCCCCCATGCCGCTCTTCTTCCGCGACGATAAACAACGGGCGCGGCTCAAGGAGTTTATCCTGCATTCGGGCGTCAACGCCGACATCCTCAACCGCCGTGGGGTGGAACGTTTCCTGGCCACCTACGACCGCGAAGCCTCCCAAGAGAACAGTTGGTTCTGGTATCGGCAAAATCATGCCCTGCAATATTTCAATTTGCTGGCGCTGGCCGTGTGGTGGGAGCAACACATAGAATTGCGACCGGTGGATTTGTCCTGAACGCCTCCGAACAAAACCGTTTCACGGCAGCTTAGAGATAAGCTGCCGTGAAACAAAACTGTTTGTTAAGGGCGACGGCGTCGCTTTTAACATTCAAAACTGTTTCGCTTCAATTCAAGGGTGATCGGCTATGAAACAAAACTGTTTGTTAAAGGCGACGCCGTCGCTCTTAACATTCAAAACTGTTTGGCTTCAATTCAAGGGTGAACTGCCATGAAACAAAACCGTTTGTTAAAGGCGACGCCCTCGCCGTTAACATTCAAAACGGTTTGGCCTTGGCACGGGGGTGAGGAGGGATGAAACCAAACCGTCCCACTACATATCAGCCCGTTTCTGACGCCACCCGATTGAAAAGCACTATATTTGCGCTTCAAAGTTGTATAAATCATTTTTGTTTGCAATGAAAGTATCCGTTATTATTCCCGTATACAATGTGTCGGCGTACATCGAACGCTGCATACGCTCTGTGTTAGATCAGACCTGGCAAGCCTTGGAGGTGATTGTGGTGGACGATTGCGGAAACGACAACTCCATGGAGGTGGCCGGGCGTGTAGTCCAATCGCATCCGCGCAGTGCGGCGGTCAAATTCCTCGGGCACGAACGCAACCGGGGGCTTTCGGCCGCCCGCAACACCGGCGTAGCCGCCGCCAGCGGAGAATACGTCTATTTCTTGGACAGCGACGACTACTTGCCCCCGGATGCCATCGAACAGTTAGCCCGGGCGGCTGAGAGAGAGCGTCCCGACTTTGTAATCGGCAATTTCACGATCGAAGGATCCGGTCATTCGGCCCCTGCGCTCCGGTTGCCTTCGGGAACCCTCACGGGCAACGATGCCATCCTCTCCTCCTACGTACGCAAGCTTTGGTATGTGATGGCCTGCAACAAACTGACCCGTCGCAGCTTCCTCACGTCCCAAAACATCACCTTTTACGAAAGGATGCTGCACGAAGACGACCCGTGGACCTTTCAGCTGGCTTGCACGGCACAGAAAATGACGGTGGTAGACCGTGTAACGTATGTCTATTACATCCACCCGGGCAGCATCACCACCGCCCTGTCCCGCCGCAACTTAGAAGCCAGGGTGTTGACCATCTCGCTGTTTTACGACTACATCACCGCATCGCAAGAGCGAATGAACAACCGCTGGATCTACCTCTTCTTCGAACACAACAAGGTGCTTTTCTTCGATTTCATCCTCTACCACGACCCGGAGAATGCCTTTCACTACCAAAGCTATCAATTGTTCCGGCAGAAGAGCTACATCCGTCCCTGCAAGGCCATCCGCCGGTTCCATCCGGGATTCAAACAGGCCGTCCTCGGCCTGCACTACTACCTGCCCCTGCCCTTGGGATATGCCTACTTCAAAGGCATCGGCCTGCTCAAATGGGTCTATTACAATCGCATCCGGCCTGCTCTCTCACGCAACACAGACGCATCGGCATGAACAGGGCACAGAGCAACAAACGAATCGTCAAAAACACCGGTATGCTCTACATCCGCATGCTGGTATCGATGGGAGTTTCGCTGTACACCTCGCGCATTGTACTCTCGGTGTTGGGAACCGATAACTACGGCATCTACGGCGTGGTGGGCGGCATCGTTATTTTCTTCTCGTTCCTGAACGGTGCCATGGCATCGGCCACCCAACGCTTCCTCAATTTCGAGCTGGGACGCAACGATCTCAAACAGGTGAAGCAGGTTTTCAGCATGAGCATGACCGTTTATATCCTCATCGCCCTGATTGCCCTGGTGCTGTCCGAAACCATCGGATTGTGGTACCTGAACACCCAAATGGTGATTCCACCCGGACGGTTGGAAGCCGCCAACTGGGCGTATCAGTTCTCGGTACTTACGTTTTGCATCCAAGTGATACGGGTGCCTTACGAGGCCACTATCATTGCCTACGAACGCATGTCGTTTTACGCCTACATCAGTATCGCCGATGTGGTATTCAAGCTGTTGGTAGTCTGTTTGCTGGTGTTTGGAGATTTTGATAAACTGATCTATTATGCCGCACTAAACACCGGGGTGGTCCTCTTAGTGAGTTACCTCTACAAACGCTACTGCAACCGCACCTTTACCACCGCCCGCTATGCTCCGTTTTGGGATAAGAAGCTCTACACCCGTTTGATGAGCTTTTCGGGTTGGAGTCTGTTGGGAAGCATCGCCAACATCACCACACAACAAGGAGGCAATCTGCTTCTCAACCTCTTCTACGGTGTAACAGTTAATGCTTCCATGGGATTGGCCAATCAGGTCAACCGCGCGGTTTACGGCTTTGTATCCAGCTTTCAAACGGCCTTCAATCCGGCCATCGTCAAGGCGTATGCCGCCGGTGACAAAGCCTATTTCTTCGACTTGATATTCAAAGCATCCAAGTATTCCTACTTTCTACTTTTCACCTTGTCGTTGCCGGTGCTGCTATGCTGTCATTTCGTAATGAGCGTTTGGTTGGGACAGGTGCCCGACTACTTGGTGCCTTTTTCCCGCTTAATGTTGCTGCTTATGCTCATGGAATCGGCCGCGGCTCCGCTTTGGATCTCCATACAAGCCACCGGCGAGATACGCAACTATCAAATCTTGATGGGAAGTCTCCTGCTGCTCAACTTGCCTCTGGCCTACATCGCCCTTAAGATGGGATTCTCGCCCGTCAGCGTATTGGCGGTTAGGGTGGGCGTCTATGCGGTGGTTTTCATGGTACGGATTTTCTATCTTGGGCGGAAAATAGCGTTGCCGGTGAGGGCCTATTTCGCTCAAGTGATGATGCGACTGTTTGCGGTGACGGCGCTCTCGGTTCCGCTACCGTGGTTGGCTCATCACTATTGGAGCGGATGGAGCGGTCTCTTGCTCACCATTTTGAGCACGCTGTTGGGCGTGGGTTTTTCGGTCTATTACTTCGGATTAAGAAGCGGCGAACGACAAGTGATTCTCTACTCCATCAGAAGACGGCTGCCCTTCAGGTCGGACAACCACGTTTCGTAGAATCCGGCGTTCTTTCCATACGAATTGTTCAGTAACGTAAAGGGTTTATGCAGCAACGTCGACAAGATGGCTGCATGCAGGCGCGTGGTGTAGATTTCCTGATAGGAACTAAGGAAACGCACGCCGGTTTGAACCAAATAGCGACGAAGCACCCTACGGGCATACCAATCGGCGATGGGATAGGCACAGGTGCCGGCTTGGCGACATTTGTGATTCAACCGTTTAAAGCGATTCATGCAGCGGGGTTCCCCTTCAAGGGTCGGCCAGTCGCGCACATCGGTCGTGTTCGGATCGATCGGCAAAGAGGTGAGGTCAAAATCGGCCAACTCCTTATCCGTTCGTTTGAGCAACAAGGTTGGACAGGGCGAAGGAGATGCCGCGACATAGCGCATCAACGTCTCCGGCGGAATGTAGAAAGCCATATCGGGCAACAACACGATTCGATTGGCCGAGAAGTATGTGGTGAGTAACCGATAGGAAGCTTGGTCTCTGGCACAAAGCGTCAGGTCGGGATGCCGCGCCATCATGGCTGCATCGGAAAGCATCTTATCCTTGTCGGCGTAATAGACCGTCTGGGGCAACACTATGATGGGATTGTCGGGATAGTCTTGAATGATACGCGGCCGAAGTTGGTGTTCCCACCACAAATCGCCAAAGCTGCCGCCTCCGTGAATCAAAATAAGGGTGTTGCGCGAAAGAGACCGGCGATAGTAGGTTTGTATACCGTTTCGCCAAACACACGCGATGTGGTTGGAACGAAGAAAATGCTCGGTACCTTCCCAAATCAACGTGTCGCCTATGTTTACATGGTAAGGCAAATCCATGTAGGCGCACTTTCGTTTTCCTATCAAAGGAAGCAACCCTTGGGTAAGAGCATCCTTCAGGGCATCTATTTTTTCTGTAAAGGTGTACATGTTGGACAGGATGTTATCTTATTTGGTGAGCAAAGATACAACAAGACGCTCATTATTTGCTAATTTACAGCCCTTTTTGCTACATTTGCTGCGTAAAAGTAGCACCCATTGATTCCCCGCATGAAAGTATCCGTCATCATTCCGGTCTATAATGTCTCGGCCTACATTGAACGTTGTCTGCTCTCGGCACTCAACCAAACGTGGAGCGATCTGGAAATTATTGTGGTAGATGATTGCACCCCCGACGATTCCATGCAGATTGCCAAGCGCGTAACAGAGACACATCCGCGCGGCGACAGGGTAATTTTCCTGGCTCACCAAACCAATCGGGGACAATCGGCAGCGCGCAACAGCGGCATCCGCATCGCCACCGGTCGTTATCTTTTCTTCTTGGATAGTGACGATTACTTGCCGCTTCATTGCATCGAGACGCTCTGGAAAGCAGCCTCGACAGGAAGCTACCAATTTGTTTTGGGCAATTATGAAATTACCGGGCAGGCACGTGCTGTTCCCTATCTCAATATGCCCACGGGCGCGCTCGCTTCAAACGAGGCCATCCTGGCTGCCTACGCGCACGATTTGTGGCCGAGAACCGTATGGAACATGCTGATAGACCGTCGTTTCCTGCTGAAAGAAAACCTCTACTTCGAAGAAAATCTTATTCACGAAGATGACTTGTGGACCTTCTTTTTAGCCTGCCGGGCACAATCGGCTTACATGATCAATCAAGTGACCTATTATTATTATACACACACCCATTCCACCACCGGCAGCCCGTCGTTATGGAACTTGGAATGCAGGGTACGCATCATCGGCATCATGTACAACTCTATCTGCGCCTCGCCCTCGCTGCTAAATAACCGTTACGTCTACCGCACCTTTGAAACGGCCAAGATGAAATACTTCGACCGCATTCTCTACTTCAACAGCGAGCGCAGCTTCCGCTACAACAGTTACCTGACCTTCCGCCAATGCACCTACCGCTCTGTGCTAAGCGCAATGTGCCGGTTCCGTCCCGGATTTAAGCTGATGCTATCCGGTCTGCATTACTACCTGCCGGTGGGCATGGGCTACCGATACTACTGTCTGATCATTCGGACCTACTACTACCTGCTTATTGCTTCGTTGAAGATAAAGCAACTCATTAAATAACGATCCATCTATCCACACCTGTCGAATATGAAAATTGTAGTTCCCCTCTATGGCTTGGGCAATGTGATGTTTCAATACGCTTTCCTGTGCGAACTGCGCAAGAGGAGCAACGAGGCGTGTTGTTTCTTTGTGTATCGGGAAAAGCTGTTCGACCACAACGGTTACGAGCTGAACAAACTTTTTAAGGTGGAGCCTTACAAAGGGCTAAACCTGCTGCAACGCGCCTATATCCACACGCTGGAGTGGTTGGGAAAACTCAATCTGCCCAATTTCTTTCTGCTCCGCCCCTTTTTTAAAGTCATCCGCATGAAGGGCGAAGATAGTTTTGTCTACTATCCGGAGGTATTCAATTACCCGCATCAAAACGTGGTTTTCTGGGGGATGTGGCAATCGCCTAACTATTTTGTGCACGCCCGGCAAGAAATCATCGACACGTTTCGGTTCGACCTGCAAATGATATCGCCCTACACCCGCAACGTGTTGGACGAGATTACACACACCCCCAGCGTCTCTATCCACCTGCGCCGGGGCGACTATTTAGCGGGTCCGCACAAAGAGGGTTTTGCCTCTTGCTGTTCGGCCGACTATTACCGACGCGCCATGGCCTACATCCAGGAGCGGGTGGAATCACCCGTCTACTTTGTTTTTTCGGACGACATCGCTTTTGCCAAAGCAAACCTGAAGGCTGCCCGCATTCACTTCGTCGACGGCAATCATCGCGCCGATTCGTGGCAAGATATGTTTTTGATGAGTCGCTGCCGCCACAACATCGTGGCGAACTCCACCTTTAGCTGGTGGGGCGCTTTTTTAAATGGCAATCCCGACAAAACAGTGATTGCCCCCAAACGTTGGTGGTCGTTTCTGGAAACAGACGACGTGGTGCCCGATGAGTGGGTGCGACTGTAGCGGCGGGCAGAGGCTTTAGCCCAGCGGCAAGAACAACCCCTTTGCGGTTCCCCGCAACACCGCCATGGCCAGTTTGAACTCTCCGTGCCAGGCATAAACCATACTTTTCTTGGGAGCGGCAACCGCACAGAGGTAACAGCAAGAGAGCCACTTAGTGGCACCGGTAAAAAGCCGGCGGGCAAACAAAATGCGGGCACGCGACAGGTAATATTCTCTGAAGGTGGTGTTGCGTTTAATGGTGGTGCTCTCTTTGTGATATACCACGGCAGCGGGTTCATACCACAACTCATAACCGGCGCGCTCGATGCGCATCGACCAGTCGAACTCTTCGTAGAAGAGAAAATAGACGGCGGTCATTTCTCCCACTTTGCGTAACACCTCGCGGCTAATCATCATGGCAGCTCCATGCAGCGCCCCCGTGCGGCAGGCTGTGGAATATTGTCCGCGGTCGGCTTCGCGTTCGCCTATCATCTTGTTGCGCAGCGTGACGGGCGAAAGCGCCGTAAAGCCGGCATATTGTACGAGATCGGGTTCCGAAACATACTTTAGCATCGGAGAAACGCCTCCTATTTGCTTGTTTTGCTGCATCCGTCCAACCAGGGCGCCCAGCACCGGTTCTTTGATCAACGTGTCGTTATTAATAAAGAACAGATACTTGCCCACCGCCTTGGCAATGCCCAAATTATTTCCTCCGGCAAAACCCAGGTTACGCTCGCTGCGCACCAATTTTACTTCGGGGCATCGGGCGGCTATTTGCCGGAAATCGTCGCCGTGCGAAGCGTTGTCCACCACAATTATTTCATACGGATGGGGTTCGTGATGACGGAACGATTCTATCATTTCGCACGTCTCCTTCCAGCCGTTGTAGTTGACGGTGATGATCGATACCAACGAGGGGTGATCAGTTGCTGTTTCCTTCATACGCCTCAATGGCTTTATATATCTTCGCTACACTATGTCCCCAACTATGCGTATGGGCAAAATCGATGCGCGCCTGCTTCAACATAGGGTCGTTACACTCGGTGACGGCCTGTCCGATGGCATCGACATATTCCGCCACACCGGTGGCCAGATGAGTGTGCGCGCCAAACACATCGCGCATGGTGTGGGTAGAGGTGGCTACCACCGGTTTTCCCATGGCCAGGTATTCGTCTATTTTGAGCGGATAATTGCCGTCGGTGATGGGATTCATCACTTGCGGATTGATACAAACATCGAAATATTGAATGTAGGTCGGCAACTCTTCCGGCTCTTTCTTGCCTAAGAAGAATGCATTCCGATGCCCGTGCAGCGCACTTTGGGCAAAGGCATTATCCTGGGGACCCACAAACACAAAATTGAAGGCAGGCAAGCGCTCGAGCAACGCCTCCAACAGTTTCAAGTCTAAGCGGCTGGCCAGTAGGGCACCCGTAAAACCGATAATGGGAAACGAGATGGTTGTCAGGTCGACCGGACGCGGCCGCTGCTGCCCTGCATTGTACAATTCCAAATCCACCCCGGTGTTGATGACATGCACATTGGAGTTAAACGCCTCGAGCTGCCGGCCGAAAAGCGAGGAATTAGCCAACACCACGTCGGCCGATGCAGCCAGCTCCTGTTCGGTGCGCAAACCATGCTTCCGCCAATAAGGAAAGCCCACCACATAGTCGCGCCGATAATAGACGGAAACCGCCGGACGACTAAACTCCTTGAGATAG